>PMCG01000108.1 GCA_003155335.1 Acidobacteriota bacterium | reverse complement strand
TCGCAAGCTCGGAGCGGATGGCTGAGAGAGCCTGCGCGATGACACGCAGGCTCTCGTCAACGCGGGCCTGAGCTTCGGGCGTGAGCCGGCTGCGCCGGGCGTTCACGGCAACGAGAAGCTCGGCAGCCGCGCGGTCGTAGTCCCGGTCGATTTCCAGTGACGCGAACTGCGCCGCGTTATCGGGCGACGGCGACGGTGGGACGCGATGGTCCACACGCCACCACACGACGGCCAGCACGACCGCCGCTGCTGCGGCCAGCGCACGCCAGGTCCACGCCGGCCACATGGGCCTGGCCGCGGCCGGCTGGGATACTCGGATCTGCTCAGCGATACCCGGCCAGAGATCTCGTTCTGGCGCGAGCGCACGTGGTAGCTTGCCGGCCCGTTCGACGAGCGCGCGTAGTTCGACCGCCTCTTGTGCGCAGGCGGCGCACCTCGCGAGGTGCAGCTCGATGTCCTGAAACTCTGCCTCGCCGAGCTCGCCGTCTACGAAATCGTCGAGGCGAGCCAGGGCCTCTTCGCAAGTCATGGCGCAAGCCTTTCCCTCAAGAGCCGACGCGCTCGGTGCAACTGAGCCTTGGACGTGCCGACCGTCACGCCCGTCATCCCTGCGATCTCGTCGTGCCGATAGCCTTCGACGTCGTGAAGCACGAACACAGCGCGCGCGCCGGCTGGCAGGCTGGCTACGGCCCGTTCGATGTCGAGGCTTCCCTCTGGGTCGGCATCCGATGCCGGTCGCTCATGAGCTGCAACGTCGTCGGTCAGAAACGTGTGAGCCTCGCGCGTGCGCCGCGACCGGCGCTCTGCCAGCGCCACGTTCACGGCCAGCGGGTGCAGCCAAGTCGAGAAGGCGCTCTCGCCCCGGAACTGCGCCAGCTTCTTCCAGGCCCGCACAAAGGCCTCCTGCGTCAGCTCCTCTGCCAGGGCGGAGTTGCCGCTCAGGCGCAGACAAAGCGCGTAGATGCGCCGCACGTGCTGGCGATAGAGAGCCTCGAAGGCCGCCAGATCCCCTTCCCGCGCGCGGGAGACGAGGGCCCACTCCTCCGAGCGTCGTTCGTCCTGGATGAGCCGCGCTGGAATGACGTCGCCAGCGCTGTCAGATGTCGCGGCCGGGCGCATGGTCTCCACTGTCCCATGAGATGCTGGCCGCGCGCCAGAAGGTTGGAATGCTACGGCGAAAACGGATCGCGGATCTGGAGGAACGAGAACTTCCGGAAATCGGTGTCGCGTGTGTAGAGGACGCGCACGCCGTGCTGCTTCAGGAGCGCAGCGAGGTGGGCATCCGGGACGAGGTTGCCGCGCACCGGGAACCCCCCCGTGACTTCGCGGTAGACGTCGAGGAACCCAGCCTCTTCGGCCAGGAGACGAACGTTGCCGAGGGCGACAAGCCCGTCGACGTTACCGAGCGCCTGGGCCGGGGTCAGTGGCGCGGAGAAGATTCCGGGATGCGTCGCGATCCGCAGATAGGACATGATCGTCGGCCACCCCAGGCAGAAGAGATCGCCACTTGACGCAAGCTGCCGCAGACAGCGTCTCGCCGGCTCGTGAACAGGGCTCGCGGTGTCCGAGGCGTAGAGCAAGACGTTGACGTCACAGGAGAAGCTCAAGGTTCTGCCGCCCGATCGGTGCGGTCAAGGATGGCGAACACCGTGTCTTTGTCGGCCAGGTCGACCAAAGCGCGCATGGGCTTTGCCGTCCACTCGAGATCGGTGGGCACTCGCTTCTTTGGCCGGCGCGCGAGCGCCTCGGCCAGAAGGCGTGACACAAGGTCACCTAACGTGCTGCCCTCACGTTTCTGGATCTCGCGCAGCTCGCGCATCAGTGGCGCCTCGATGTCCAGAGTCGTCCTCATGCATCTGATGCTAGCCAATCGCGCATCAGATGTCCATTGGTCAAATGCGCGCGTGCCCACCCGTCCGGCCGAGGAGCTGACTTCGTATGTCAATGAGAGCGAAGGGAGATGCAATGGAGGAGATCGTCACCTGTCTGTGGTTCGACGGCAAAGCCGAGGAGGCGGCGCGGTTCTACACCTCTGTCTTCAAAGACTCGAAGCTGGGCAACGTCGCCCGGTATGGAAAGGAAGGCCACGAGATCCACGGTCGGGAGGCCGGCTCGGTGATGACCGTGGACTTCGAAATCAACGGCCGGACGTTCTTGGCCTTGAACGGCGGCCCGCTGTTCAAGTTCACCGAAGCGGTCTCGTTCCAGGTGTTCTGCGAGACCCAGGTCGAGGTGGACTACTACTGGGACAAGCTGACGGAGGGCGGCGACGAGAAGGCGCAGCAGTGCGGCTGGCTCAAGGACAAGTTCGGCCTCTCCTGGCAGGTCGTGCCCAGGGTCTTGCCTAAGATGATGAAGGACAAGGATCGCCNNGCGTACGAGGGAAGGTAGGGAACGGCGCGCCAGCCGCTCAGGGCTTCGGAGTCGCGGTGGGTGTTGCCGCGGGCTTGAGGTCGATGGCGGGCGGCGCAAAGGTCGTTGGATTGCCGCCCAGACCGGCCTTGCCGACATGATCCACCGGCCCAGTCCACTCATGATCGTTCCCTCATTCCTCGCGGTTGGCCGTCGCGCTCGCGCGAGGGCAGCATCCCCCGCATATTCATTGCGCGGAGGCCGCGTCAGGATCGGCAGCAGGTCGTCACTTGCGCCCTCCGTCCTACCGCAGCGACTGCCACATCGAGTCGCATGCCTGCTGGCGGAGAAGCCCTAGCCGGCCGCTGTGAGCGCGTCGACTCTGTGGATGCTGGCGCTGCCCTTCCGTTCAACGGTCCGGGCATAGCGAATGGCCGGATATCCGAACAGCATGGCGTAGTAGACGTGCTCGTGCGGGAGATCGATGAGGCCCTTCAACTCCGGAATTGCGTCGAAGATCCGGCGGAGGTAGCCGCACCAGACGGTTCCGATCCCCGCGCTTTGCGCCAGGAGATCGAAGGTGGCAAGCGTCAGGGGAACGTCCTGTTGCGGACAGGGTGTGCTGGCCGGCGCCGACACGACGAGCAGGTGCGGAGCTCCTCGGAAGACGATGTCGCGACCTTCCGAATCGGCCCTGATTACGGCGGACGCGAATGAGGCGTTGCGCTCCGAGAGGCGCTCTGCCTTGATTGCGTCAGCGAGACCGGCAATGACGCGTCCGCGCAGCACGTCGAGAATCGCGCGGTCGCGGATCACGGTGAAGGTGAGCTCGCGGGCGTTCACGCCGGTGGGGGCGCAGGCCAGGGCGTCGAGAAGGCGCTCGACGAGGGCTGGCTCGACGTTCTCGTGCCGGTATTGCCGCACGCTCCGCCGGCCGCGGACCAGCAGATCGACCTGGTCCAGGCTGGGCAGGGCCTCGGCCAGCAGGGGCCGGCTGTCCTCGGGACGGTGCCCGTGGATGGACACGGCACCTTCAGGACAGATAGCAAGGCAGTGCTGACAACGAATGCAGTACTGCTCCTTCTCCGCCGGGATGAAAGGAGGGCCGTCGTCGCCCAGCGCGATGATGCGAGATGGACAGTCCGAGACGCAGTCGCCACAGCGGTTGCATCGTTCCTTATCGACGACAAGAATGCTCATGATCCTCATTCCCGATCTTCGCCAGGTTCTTGTGCAGCAGATACCCGAGATCAGCCGCCGGCTCGTGCGCTGCGGTCGGGGTACCCCACAGTCTGTCCGAAGAGCACGCGCTGATCGTCACGCAAGCGGAGCTTCGCAGAAAGCGCCGACCTGTCGCAGTTGTGGAACCAGGTCGCCAGGCCGATGGAAGCGGCAAATAGATAGACGTTGGCCGCGATGAGCCCCGTGTCGACGTAGTAGTACGACCGCTGAACCTCCGGATCGCGCAGCCCTGGCTCCTGAAACCCGGAGGTATGGACCAGCTTGTCGATATCCACGACGTAGATCAG
>PMCG01000058.1 GCA_003155335.1 Acidobacteriota bacterium | reverse complement strand
CGCTCGGCGAGCCGATAGAGCTCGATCAGGGAGAAGACGACCACGGCGCTGCGGCGCGGGAGCCGGTTGAGTTTCTTGGGCGAGGTGTAGCGCAAGGTCGAGAGACGCGCGCGGGTGAGCTGCTCTGCCTCGGGCACGAGCGCGCGCACCAGCGGGCGTATCGTCTCGGACCCCAGCAACATCGTCTCTTCCAGGCCGCGGGCGCGGAGCAGCCGGTCTGTGAAGACATGCCCGCGCTCTCGGTCGGCGGCGAGCTGAACCTCGTCGATGGCCACGAAATCGACGCGCCGGTCAAGGGGCATGGCTTCGACTGTGCAGATGAAGTAGGCCGGACGCGCAGGCAGGATGCGCTCTTCTCCGGTGATCAGCGCGACGGATTCCGGGCCGCGCGCGGCCACGACGCGGTCGTAGTTCTCGCGCGCCAGGAGCCGCAGCGGGAATCCGACCATGCCCGAACGGTGCTCGAGCAGTCGCTCCATGGCGAGGTGGGTCTTGCCGGTGTTGGTGGGTCCGAGCAGCGCCGTGACGGACATCGCCCTAACAGCATCGGTCGTGAATGGACCCCGGCGCAAGCGGCCTCAGAGCGCACTGGCCACACAACCTTCAAACTGTCACAATGCGACTCAACGTTGCGTCTCCTTCTCAGGCATCCTGCGCGTGACCGAACCGACGCTGGCGGTCCGCGGCAACGGTGCGCAATCGCACCAGGGAGGCTGTGATGCAAGGCCTGCTGGTCCTGCTCGGGCTCGTACTCTTGGCCATCNNGCGCTCTGGCGCCGGTCTTGGCAATCGTTGCCCTGGTGCGCAGCTCCCGTGCGCACTCACAACTGGACGCGTTGCGCCAAGATCTCACCGCTCTCGACACGCGTCTCGCCGCGCTCATCAAGACCACACAGGCCGCACGCGCGGCAGCGCCGTTGTTGGCGGAGCCGCCACCGCTTGCGGAGGGCAAGCGGGAAGTGCCGGCGCCTGCGACACCGGTCGGCGACGAAATGCGGCCCATCCACCGCGAACTGCGGGTGCCGACTCCAGCGGCGGTTTCGGAGCCGCCCCTGTCGTCAGTGCTGCCTGCGCGTGTCGCCGCACCGCCTCCTCCTCCACAGCCCGAAGCGCCGCGCCCGCCGGTGGCTGCGCCGCCCCTGAGTCGGCCAGTGCTGACTCCACGGCCGCCGCCGCCGCCGAGTGCCTCCTTCGACTGGGAGAGCCTGCTCGGCCTGCGCGGCGCTGCCTGGCTGGGCGGCATCGCCCTTGTCATCGGCGCGGCCCTGCTCGCGAAGTGGGCGCTGGACGAGAACCTCATCACGCCGTCCATGCGCATCGCGACGCTGATCCTGATGGGAACAGCCGCGCTGGTCGGGGCTGAGCTGAGCCTGCGCCGCGGGTACGAGACCACAGCCAACGCCGTCTCGGGCGCCGGGATCGCGATCCTCTACATCTCGTTCTTCGCCGGCCGGTCGGTCTACGGTCTGTTCTCCCCTGCTCTCACGTTCGGCCTGATGTCGCTCGTGACCGTCGTGGCCTGCACGGTAGCGATCCGTTACGACGCGCTCTTCACCGCGGTCCTGGGTCTACTGGGCGGCTTTGCCACGCCGATCCTCATCTCGACTGGCGTCGACCGGCCGGTGGCGCTGTTCTCCTACATCTTCATCCTGAACATCGGCCTGCTGGCCGTGGCTCTGCGCAAACGATGGCACGGCCTGATCGTGCTCGCGCTGGGCGCGACGATCGCCATCGAGCTCAGTTGGTATGCCCGCTTCATGAGCCCGCAGAAGGCGTTCGTCGGCCTGAGCGTGTTCCTGGTGTTCGGCCTGCTCTACGTCCTGCTCCCGCTCATGAGGCGCACGCAGGACGGGAAGCTGGTCGTGTCAGGCGCAGCCGGAGGCGCTGCTCCCTTTCTCTTTGCGCTGCTCATCGCAGGCCAGAGCAGCTACGCCGCGGAGTGGCCTCTGCTCTTCGGGTTCATCGCACTCCTCGACGCGGCTCTGGTGCTCGTCGGGACCATGCGGCGACGGCCCGAGCTTCTCATCGGCGCCGGCCTGGCAACAGCCGTGTTCTTGCCAACCTGGGCCGCTCAGAGCTTGCGCGAGTCGAGCGCGCTCTGGGGTCCGACGCTCGCAGCTGTCGCGATCGTCGCCATCCTGAATCTCGCGCAGGTGGCTGCGCGCCGAATCGGGCCAGCGTCCCACGCTGACGCGCCCGGCGTGCCGCATGCCGCCGGCCTCTTGGCCGGAGTCGGTCTCGGACTGTTCGCCTTGGTGCTCATCGCGCGTGACCTCGGGGATCCGCCGTGGCCATTGCTTGCGCTGGTCGCGGCCCTGACCTGCGTGCTCATCGCGCGTAGCGGCCAAGGGCGCTTGCCCGCCTCGCTCGCCGTCGGCAGCCTGGCCCTGTCGGTGTTGATCCAGACGTGGTTCTTTGCGACCACGCACGAGTCGTCCCTGCTGCGCAATCTCAGCGTGCCGCTGCTGCTCGCGCTGACGCTCTCACTGGTCGCTGCCCGGCGGGCCAGGACGCGCACGGCAGGCGCCATCGACGTGGAGGGCGCGCTGGCGCCGATCATAACCACGGGCGTGGCGCTCGTCGGGCTCTTTGGCTGCCTGGCCTCAAAGGCGCTCGGAAGCGATCCGCAGCCGTTGTTCGCGGCACTCGCGGTGGCGATGGTGCTGGTCGTGGTTTCGGCTCTGCGCAGCGGGTGGACGTTGATCGTCCCGGTGGGCCTCTGCGCGAGCGCGCTNNCGCTGGTGGCGTACGGGATCTTCTACCTGGCGTTCCTGACGCTGCCCTTCGTCGCATCCTGGCGCGCGGATCGCGGCGTAGATCGTTCGGCTGGACTCTGGATCGCGTCCGCTCTGGCAGGACCGCTCTTCTTCTATCCGCTCTACCGCGCGCTGACTGACGCGTGGGGCACGGCATTCATCGGCGCGCTGCCGGTCCTGATGGCCGGCCTCACCGTCGCTGCGCTGCGCGGCGTCAGTGAGCGCTTCGTCGCTGGACGCGGTGACGAGCAGGCGGCGCGCACCAGGCTGCGCTACTTGGCGCTCTTCGCGGCTGTGGCGCTGGGCTTCATCGCTCTGGCCATCCCGCTCCAGCTCGACCGCCAGTGGATCACGATCGGGTGGGCGCTCGAGGCCATGGCCGTCTTCTGGCTCTTCGGGCGGCTGCCGCATCCTGGGCTGCGACTCTTCGGCACGATTCTCTTCGGCGCTGTCGGCATACGCCTGCTCGTGAACCCGGAGGTCCTGCACTACCAGTCGCGTGGCCTGCCGATCGTGAACTGGCTGCTCTACACCTACGGGGTGCCGGCGCTGTGCTGTTTTCTCGGCGCGCGNNGCACGGTGACGTCGCTGCTCCGCCCAAGCGCTTCCTCGGTCCTGCCGTCGGACTGCTCGGGTTGCTGCTGGTCTTTGCGCTGATCAACCTCGAAATCGCCGACTTCTTCGGACAGGGAACGTATGTCGAACTGAGCTGGGAGCGACGCCACGACCGCGACCTCACCACGTCCGCTGCGTGGGGCCTGTATGCCATCGCCCTCCTCTGCATCGGCATCTGGCGTCGCACACGCGCGTTGCGCTTCGTCGGGTTGGGCTTCGTCATTCTGACTGTCTGCAAGGTCTTTCTGTACGACCTCTCGCACCTCACCGGGATGCACCGCATCCTGTCCTTCTTCGGGCTCGGAATCGCACTGGTTCTGGTCTCGCTCATCTATCAGCGCTTCGTCGTCTCGGCCGGAGAGTCGCGATGATCCTGTGCCGGACTCTGGGCGCGCTGATCTTGGCCGCTGGCTTGGTCGGTGCCGCCTCGGCCGAGGAAGAGGCGAGCCCCCGCTGCGGCCTTGACCTTCCGCTTCCGTTCGTCGCCACACAGGGCGCCGCGCTGGACCTTTCCAGGTGGAAGAGTGTGCGTCACATGACCCTCCGTGACGGGGAGGACCTGTATACGCTCACACTCGCTGCCGGCGACATGGCAGCCCTGCGGCCGGACCTGGCAGACGTGCGCCTGGCGGACGACAGCGGGCGCCAAGTGCCCTACATCCTCGAACCAGATGCGGCACGCGAGTGCGTGACACTGGCGGTCGAGCGGCTGGGCGATGCGTCCGATCGCCAGGAGCGGCGCGCGCACCTGAGTCGCTACTTGCTGCGCACTCCAATCGCCGAGGATCATGGCAGCGCGCTCTTGCCACTGCGCGCGCTGAGCTTGACGTTCACGGATGCGTTCTTTCAGCGCTGCGCGAGGGTCACGGCAGGCCCGCGGCCCGGCGCGCGTGCCGGTCGACTGCAAACCATCTTCGCCGGCGAGCTGGTGCGTGGTCCTGGAGAAGAGGGCCCGATCGAAGTGGCGCTCGGCGGCCGCCGCGTGGGGGAACTGACGCTCGAGATCGACGAGGGCGACAACGCTCCGCTCACGCTGTCTGCGGCGCAAGGCGTGCTGAGTGTGCCGCGCCTGGTCTTCAAAGCCCGTCCTGGCTCGTACCGGCTACTGCTCGGTAACCTGCAGGCCGATGCTCCGCGCTACGATCTGGCCACCCTGCGCCACGAGGTCCTCTGCTACTCTGCGCGCGTGGCTACCGCTGGCCCTCTCGAAGTCAATCCTGCCTATCGACGCGGCGTGTCGGAGTACTTCCGGGCNNCTCTGGCTCACGCTGCGCATCCTGCGTGCAGAGCCGGCACCACCGAAAGCGGAGCACGGCCCCGAAGGTGATCCCGGCAACGCACGCTAGCGCTCGCTGCGGAGCGAGCTACGCGAGATCGGGCCGCATGTCGGCCAGGGCTGGGAACGAGCGGCGGTACGCCTCTAGGACGCTGAGATCGATCTCCGCGCGCGCCAGCCCCTCGCCACTGCCAGCGTCGGCGAGGATCTCGCCGCGTGG
>PMCG01000035.1 GCA_003155335.1 Acidobacteriota bacterium | reverse complement strand
CTCGGGCTCGCGCTCCGGCTCGTCGCTGTCCAGCAGGCGGCTGACATCTTTCGCCTCCCCGGCGATGAGGGCTACTACGTGGAGACGGGGCGCGCTATCGCAGCCACCGGCCACCACCCGGGTTCGTACAGAGGTCCCGGCTATCCCTTCTTCTTGGCGATGGTCTTCCGTTTGGCCGGATCGGACAACCTCCAGGCCGTGCGTCTCGCCCAGATCGCGCTCGCACTCCTTTCGATCGCGCTCGTGTTCCACCTTGTTCGAAGGAGCTATGGACAGCGCGCGGCGCTGTGGTCAGCCATAGCGATGGCTGTCGCTCCCAACCTCGTGCATTTCACGCTCTTCTTCTGGTCCGAGACACTGTTCATCGCTGTGCTGCTCGTGGGCCTCTGGCTCTTGCTCCGCTTCGACGAGCATCGCCGCAGTCGCGACCTGGCCCTGGCTGGCCTGACGTTCGGCTTGGCTGCGCTGACGCGCGAGTCGATCCTGCCTTTCATGGCAGTCCTGGCCGCATGGGTGGTGCTCCGTCCTGCACCGGCGGCTGNNCCCTGGACGGCGCGCAACTACGCAGTCAACGGCTCGTTCGTCCTGATCTCGAATTGCCGGTGGTACCCAGTCGCAGAGGGAAACGATGAGTACGCGCACATCCACCAGCAGTTGGAGTGGATTCGATCACAACGAATGAGCGAGACGCGGGCCGAGGCCTTCTGGAGACAGCAGGCACTGACGAACATCGCCCGCCAACAACCAGGGTGGCTCCTCCACAAGATCGCGAGCAACGTCCCGCTCCTGCTCACGCCTCGCACCCAGATCGTGCGCTTCGTCGAGAGCCGCTGGTATCAGCAATACTCGCCCTTCCGCCGGCGGCTGCTGTTGAGCGTCGAGATCGTCGGCCACCTGCTCGCCCTGTTCCTCGGGGCCCTGGCCCTCTGCCTCGTGCGTGCCGATCGGCTCAAGACGCTTGTGCTGCTCTATATCGGCTACACGTTCGCCCTCCACATCTTCGCGAACGCCGATCCGCGCTTCCTCGTTCCACTTCTGCCCCTGGCATTCCTCTACGTCGGGCCGCTGCTTACCGGGGGGGCGGAGCTTCCGCTCTCGCGCGGCCGACGGCTCGCTGGTCTCGCCGTCGCGATCGGCACCGTACTTCTCGGCCTAGTCCGCGTCGACGCCGTGCGCGCGGCCTGGAACCTGCCACCCAACGTCCTGCTCATTTCCGTCGATGCGCTCCGCCCAGACCATCTCGGCAGCTACGGCTATGCGCGAGCCACGTCGCCGAGTCTCGACCGCCTGGCCACGGCAGGCACGCTCTTCCGCAACGCGATCTCACCCACAGCGTGGACACTGCCCGGCCACGTTTCCATGCTCTCCGGCCTGCTGCCGCCACACCACGGCGCGCTGCGTGGCGATGGCCGTATCTCCTCTGACGGGCCATGGCTCCCCGAGCGCCTGCGTCAGCGCGGCTATGCGACGCTGGCGGTCGTCAACGCGCCTTTCGTGGAGGAAGACCACGGGTTCGCGCTCGGTTTCGACAGCTACGACGACGCGCCCAAGGCCGAGTGGCAGCGCCATCAAGCGACCGCGCTGGCCGCGCTCGCCGCCCAGGGCGCCGACCGCCCATTCTTTCTCTTCGTCCACTACATGGAAGTCCACACCCCCTATCGCCTGGCACGGCGTTTCGATGCCTTCGCCCCTCCCCACGCCGGGGTGCTCACCGGCAGCCAGCAGGAGGTCGTCGGTCTCGCTGAGAGCCAGCGGCCGACCGACGAACCCGACCGCGACGCCTGGGTCGATCTCTACGACGGAACGATCCTCGTGGTGGATACCCGCATCCAGACGCTGCTGCAGAAGCTCCACAGCATGCACATCGATGAGAACACCCTGGTCATTGTCACCGCCAGCCACGGCGAGGACTCTCTCGACCACGCCAGCCTGTGGCACAGCCAGGCGCGCGTCGAGGAGCTGCTCCACGTGCCCCTCATCGCAAGCGGACCCGGAGTCCCGAACGGGCGCCGCGAGGCGTGCCTGGCAACGCTGGTGGACATCGCACCCACCGTGCTGGAACTGACCGGCGCGCCGGCCAGCGCTCAATCCGATGGGATCAGCCTGGCCAGGATCTGGCGCGGTGGCGCCTGTCCGGAGCGGCAGATCGAGCCGTACGCTATCGACCCAGCAGGCACCACGCCCAGCAGTGACTCCGCGCCGTGACGCCAGCGGCGGCCGACCGATAGGCGTACGCGCCTGATTTGACGGTCTTTCGAACCACGTGATACCTTCCTCATTCCGGCTGCCGTTCCACGTGCCGCGAACCACCGGACACAGAAACCATGACCAGCCCCTCGGACCTCAAGTCGACCCTCAACCTGCCGCGCACCGACTTCCCGATGAAGGCCAACCTGTCGCAGACAGAGCCGGCGCGCATCGAGGCCTGGCGCCAGGCAGATCTCTATGGGGCGATTCGGCGCAGCCGCAAAGGGGCACCGCTCTTCCTGCTGCACGACGGACCGCCGTACGCCAACGGCCACCTCCACCTCGGACACGTGCTGAACAAAGTCCTCAAGGACATTCTGGTCCGCAGCCGCATCTTCGCGGGATTCGACGCCCCCTACATCCCCGGCTGGGACTGCCACGGCCTTCCGATTGAGCTCCAGGTCGACCGGGATCTCGGGGCACGCAAGCGGGAGATGACGCCGCTGGCCTTCCGCAAGGCCTGCCGCGCCTACGCCGAGAAGTTCGTCGGGATTCAGCGCAGCGAGTTTCAGCGTTTGGCAGTTCTCGGCGAATGGGATCAGCCCTACCTGACGATGTCTCCCGGCTACCAGGCGACGATCGTGCGCCAGCTCGCGAGCGTCGTCGAGAAGGGCCTGGTCCTCAAGGCCAAGAAGGCCGTGCACTGGTGCATTTCCTGCCGCACGGCACTGGCGGAGGCCGAGGTCGAGTACGACGAGAAGCACGTCAGCCCGTCGATCGACGTCCGCTTCGCGCTGCCCGAAGCCGAAGGAGCACGTCTCGCCGACCAACACCCGGCGCTCAGGGGCAAGCGCTTGTTCGCCGTCATCTGGACGACGACGCCCTGGACGCTGCCTGCCAATCTCGCGCTCGCGTTTCATCCGGAGTTCGACTACGGCTTCTTCCCCGTCGAGGGAACAAGCGAGGTCCTCCTCTTGGCCACGCGTCTGCGCGAGACGGCTGAGGCGCGCTGGCGGGCCAACGGCACGCCTCTGGCCCTCGGCCCGGCCATCGCGACGATCAAGGGCGCGCAGATCGAGGGCGCGCGCTTTCGTCACCCGTGGATCGAGCGCGACTCCCCCGCCGTTCTCGCCGACTACGTGACGCTCGACGCCGGAACCGGCGTCGTTCACACGGCCCCGGGTCACGGCTGGGACGACAACCTCACCGGCCTGCGCTATGGTCTCGATATCTACTGTCCCGTCGACGCCGCCGGGCACTTCGAGCCGGACGTCGAGCACTTCGCCGGAC
>PMCG01000147.1:20795-21172 GCA_003155335.1 Acidobacteriota bacterium | reverse complement strand
TTCAAGAGCAAAGAGGAGCTGATCCGATATCTAGTGCGCGCCGCGGGCTTTGGCGCCAATTTCCTGCTCAACGTCGGGCCGATGCCGAACGGGAAGATCCAGCCGGAGTTCGAAGGCCGGCTGCGGGCTGTCGGGCAGTGGCTGGCCGTCTACGGCAACGCGATCTACGGCACGCGCGGCGGGCCGATCACACCGCGGCCCTGGGGCGTGACCACGCAGAAAGACCAGCGCGTGTTCGTGCACGTTCTGGATTGGTCGGACGGCGCACTGCTGCTGCCGGCGCTCCCGCGACCGGTGCGGGCGGCGAGTCTGCTCAAGGATGGGTCGCCCGTGCGATTCTCGCGCACGCCTGACGGAACACTCCTCCACCTCCCTGC
>PMCG01000147.1:16380-20772 GCA_003155335.1 Acidobacteriota bacterium | reverse complement strand
GAGCAGATACATGTCGGCGTCGAACGGCCAGGCAGACACGCCTGTGCCCTCGTTCGCGAAGGTGAAGGTCTTGGCGCCGTCGAGGAAGAAGTCCACCTTGTCGGGCTGCCACTCGATCGCGTAGACGTGGAAGCTCTCCCAGGGCGCGCTGGTGGTGACGTTCGTGCCCTTGGCCGTGCCGCTGACGTGGTTGTATGCGGCGGTGTGCACAGTGAAGAAGATCCGGTAGGGGTCGAAGCCAACGTTCTCCATGATGTCGATCTCGCCGCACGTGGGCCAGCCCACGGTGGCGATGTTGGTCCCCAGCATCCAGATGGCCGGCCAGGTACCGCGACCGGTGGGAATCTGTGCTCGCACCTCCACCTTCGCGTACCGGAACTGCGCGCGGTTCCTGGTGATCAGACTGGCAGAGGTATACGAAGCCCCGGCGTAGGCCTCCTTGCGCGCCTCGATCACGAGGTGCCCGTCCTCGACACGAGCATTCTCGAGGCGGCCGCGCGTGTAGTACTGCGCCTCGTTGTTCCTGAGCATCCCGACCTCGTAGTCCCACTTCGAGGCGTCCGGCAGGCCGCTCCCGTCGAACTCGTCAGAGAACACAAGCTGCCAGGGTCGACTGGGATCGATCGTGGACCTGGGAGTCGGCGTTGGAGTCGGAGTCGGGGACGCCGGCGATGAGCCGCACGCTCCGTTGCCCAACACGAGGGCGACGGCCAACGACGACAATGATCCAGCCGTNNGAGTCCTATAATGTCGGGCCAGCGGCTGCCGGTCACCTGCCGCTGTGGCTCTGGGAGGAGAAACATGAAGCGCGTCGCGCTCGCCGGTCTGTCTGCGGCCATCCTGATGTTCCTCGTGGGCTTGTCACCTGTGTCGGCTGGGGAATTGGCACAGGTCCGCGGGCGGGTCTTCGACACGGAACACAACCCGCTCGTGGACGTCGTCGTCAAGTTCGACTTCAAAGGGGAGAGGATCGGCGCCCTGACCACCTTCAAGGTCAAGACAGACAAGAAGGGCGGCTTTGTCCGAATCGGAATCCCCGGCGGGAACTATACGGTGACGTTCTTCAAGCCGGGCTACAAACTCCAGACCGTCAATTCGGTCTTTTCGGCGGTAGAAGGCCTGAGCGAGACTCCGGACGTCGTCCTGGAGAAGCTCCCCGAAGGCGCGCAGGGGCTGTCCCCCGACGCATCGAAGGAGGACATCGATGCGGCACAGAAGAAGGCCGCGCAGACTGCCAAGCTGCGCAAGGTGATCAACGACGCCATGACAGCCGTCGAGGCCAAGGACTGGGCCACCGCCGAGGGGCTGCTGAATCAGGTGCTCAAGGAGGCCCCGAATCAGCCCATCGTCTACGTCAATCTCGGCTACATCGCCAGACAGAAGGGCGACCTTCCGGCCGCCGAAGTCGCTTACCGGAAGGCTGTCGAGCTCGATCCCGCGGACGGCGAGTCCCTCGCGGTCTTGGCCGTGGTCCTCGAGTCCAACGACAAGCGCGCCGAGGCAGTGGACCTGCTCGTCAAGGCCGCTCCGCGCTTTGAGAACAACCTCACCTTCCAGAGCACGCTGGGCGCCATTGCCATGAACTCCGGCCGCAACGAGGAAGCTGAGGCGGCCTTCAGAAAGGTACTGGCCCTCAAGCCATCCAGCGCAGAAGCCCACCTACACCTTGCCACCTTTGCCCTCAACAAAGGGAAGACTGAGGAGGCGCTCGCGCACCTGAAGGAGTGTGTGGCCCTCGCGCCGGCAGGCTCGCCGAACTCAGACCTGGCCAAGCAGCTCATCGCCGCCTTGACCAAGAAGTAGCCCGGGTCTCTCATGGGTCGTCGCTGCGTCCGTGCTGAGCTCAGCCTGGCCTCGCTGGCCATCGTTGCACTCGCCGCGACGACCCTGCTTCTCTGGCCCGTCCCGCTCCGGGCCCTGGCTGGCGCCAAGGACCCTGAGCAGCTCTTTGCAAAGGGCGTCGCGCTGCACCAGGCCGGGGATACCATCGGCGCCATTCAGTACTACCAGGACGTGCTCGAGCTCCAGCCCAATCGTGTCGAGGCCCGCTCCAATCTCGGCGCGGCGTTCGTGAAGCTCGGCCGGTATGACGACGCCATCGAGCAGTATCGCAAGGCGCTGGCTGTCAAGCCGGACATGACGCCGGTGCGCCTCAACCTCGGTCTGGCGCTCTACAAGGCCGGCCGAATCGCCGAGGCCGCCACTGAGTTCCAGGCCGTGCTCAAGGCGGAGCCGAAGAACCGCTCCGCGACCCTGCTGCTCGCCGACTGTTTCAACCAGATGGGCGAGACCAAGAAAGTCGTCGACCTGCTCGGGCCCCTGGAGGGTACGTTCACGGGCGACCGGCTCTTCGACTACCTCTTCGGGACCGCCCTCATCAGTCAGCATGACGTGGCGCGCGGCCAGCGCGTCATCGACCGGCTCTTCAGCGGCAGCGAGTCCGCAGAGGCCCATCTCCTCCTGGGCGCACAGTATCTCAGCGCCGCTGAGAATCGTCCGGAATTCCTGCTCAAGGCCCAGCCCGAGCTGGAGAAGGCCATCGCGCTCAACCCGGATCTTCCCATGGCGCATGGGCTCTACGCCAAGATCCTCCAGCAGAATCGCGACCACGAGGCTGCGGCGCGGGAGTTCGCCGAGGAGCTGAAACGCAACCCCAACGACTTCGACTCCAACCTCCGGCTCGGGCTCTTGCGCCGGGAGGAGAACCGGCTCGACGAGGCCGCGACCTACCTGGAGCGAGCGCGGCGGTTGCGCCCACGCGAAACGAGCGTGGCCTGGGCCCTCGGCCGGGTCCATCTGGCCGCCAACCGCCTCCAAGAGGCGCGCGAGGAGCTGGAACAGGTCGTCCGCGCCTCCCCCAGCTACCAGCCAGGCCACGTCGTGCTGGCGACCACCTACTATCGGCTCGGGCTAAAGACCCAGGGAGACGAGCAGCGCGCCATCGTCCAGACGCTCAAGGCGCAGGCCAGCGACGAACAGGAGCAGGCGGAGAAGCAGATCGGGCCCACGTCCTTCCGCACCGAGGGCGCCCCTTCGCCCTGATCCCGCCGCTCAGCCGCGACTCGGGGTCGGCTGCTCTTCGACGGAGAACGGCTCCACCAGTTCCCGCGACTCGCCCGTCAGCTCGTCCTTCACGGTCAGCACCAGCTCGTAGTCGCCGGGCGGCGTCGTCCCCAGCGGGACCTGCACCATGCGGGCGAGGGCCCCCAGAGATGTGGGTTCGATGCGGGTCGGCGGCACGCTGGCCAGGGTGCCCTCCGGCTTGCGCCGCAGCGAGTACCCGGACCGCACTTGTGGGACTCCCTTGGGGTCCTTCTTCGCACCAAAGACGTCGAAGCGGCAATAGAGCGTGGCTCCATGCGCGAACGCGCGCCGCGCGAGCAGCGCCGGCGCGGGGCCGCCTCCCACAGAGGCTTGCAGCGTGTCTGTCAGCACAGGGGTCGACACGCGCAGATGGTCCTGGGACGGAATGTCGAACTCGTAGATCACGCTGCCGACGCGATCCGTCGCCGGATCGCGCACCACGAGCCGCGCCTGATGGTGCCCGGTGGCCAGGGTGAAGTTGCGGACGAACGAGTACCACAGCGGCCCTGTCTTCGCTGCCGCGCGACGCTGCAGCACGACCTGCTGGTCGTTGCGCTGGACAGCCCCTCTTTCGCGACTGGCGATCACGGCCAGCGTGTCGAGGGTGGAAACGGACGCGCCGTCCACCTGTTGCAGGCTCAACTCGGACACGTCGACATCGGCAACCATCAGGGCCCGCACCTGGTCTGCGCCGAGGTCCTCCATTACATACGTCGTCATCCGCAGCGGGATGCCGCTCACCGGACCTGCGGCGTCGAGCGCGTGCTGAAGCACGGGGTCTGTCTTTGCGGTGGCTTGAGGTGCCTCCGGTGAGCTGTCGCCCGACGGGGCGTAGTAGCCTTTGCGCGCCCGCACCGTTGCGCCGGGACGATTGACCTTGACCTGGATCTTGCGGAAGTGACCGTTGCGCGCGATGTCGCCCGGATCGTAACCGATGAGGTAGAAGTTCTGAGACTCGAGACCGATCTTGACGAGCCCGCTCTGGAAATCGTTGGAATCGCGGATGCTGAAGCCACCCGTATCCTCGGCCAGCTTGACGGCTCCGTCGCCCTCCCGGCCGAGGTCGGCGCTGATGGCCATCGCGTCGTGCGAGTCGACCATGTGACCCATCTCGGCGTCGTACATGGGATCAAGAGTGCGCAGGCCGTTCGCATCGATGAAGTACAGCGCGGCGTTGACCTGCCTGGTCGCCTCGACCACCTTCTTGAACCCGTTCTGCGCCGGGTCCATGACAAAGCCCTCGGACACGAGCAAGAGCGCCTTGCGGCCGCGACCCTCGGCCAACGACTTGGTCGCCCGCTCGACGGC
>PMCG01000147.1:3256-16346 GCA_003155335.1 Acidobacteriota bacterium | reverse complement strand
GAAGCGGTCGAACCGGTCCTGGACGCGCATGCCGATTGTGGTGTCCTGGTACTCGACGATCTGCAGCGCCTCGTAGTCACTGACCCGCTGCGACGCGGGTTCCAGTATCCGGTGCCCATCGAGCCGCTCGATGATCGCTCTCAGGTCCTCGCGGCCTTCGTACATACGCGTGCTCCACCAAGCCGCCCCCGACGTGGCGACCAGGGTGACCAGGTCGCCGGCGACGACACCCCGATCCAGGAAGGCCTCCACGGCCAGCTTGGCGTTCTTGGCGCTCTGCGGCGACAGGTGCATGTCGTCGAAGAGGATGACGAAGGTCCGGCCCGGCTCCCGCGCCTCGGGACGGACCGGGTTCGTGGCGATTCGGGGCGGTGGGGTCGGCTCAGGTGAGGCCTGCTTGCCAGGACCGCGCTTGATCTCATCAAAGCTCTTGATCGAGCGCGCTTCCCCCTCGTCGAAGATGGTGAAGTCATCCTGCGTGAGGCCGGGTACGGGACGGCCGTCTTTGTCGAGTACCACGACGTCCACTGTGACCCGCTCGACCTGCGCTCCGCTGATGCGCAGGACTGGGCCCTGCGGCCCCTTTGCCGGCGGGGCCTGGTCTTGGCCCGAGATCGCCGGCAAGGCCAGGGCCGTGGCCAGCACGCCGATGCATCCCGACAGGACCGACACGCTGCGCTTACGCGTTCGAAGCATAGTTGGCACCTTGGTTATGGCTCCACCACGAAATCGGCCTGTCGAGAGACCAGCTCGGCTCCATTGGGCACGCTGAGCCTCAGCGTGTAGTCGCCCGGCGCCAGCCGCTCGAGGGGCAGCGCACCGGCTTGCTGGATGCGCCCCGCCTTGTCGGGAGCGCCGAGAGGCGTGGCCGTCCTCGCGGTCGGCTTGCCGTCTCTGAGGATCTCAATGGTGGCCTGCGTCGGCGGCGCCGCCTCGTCATCGTCCGTGTAGACCGTGACGAAGAACCCGACAGCCGGTACAGCCGCCTTGCTGTAGGGCCTGCCCATGTTGGGATACACGATCGTCTCTCCGTAGTGCAGCGGGTTGTCTTTCGCCTGCTCGGCGGCGCTCAGCTTCTCAACGCTCTTCAGCAGAACTAAGCTCGAGAGGCGCGGCCCACTGTCGGTCGCGGCACCGACCTCGACCCGGGCGGTTGCGACACTCGCCTTCTGCGTCAGAGAGTCGTAGACCGCTGCCTCGAGCGTGTAGCGCCCCGGGGCCAGGTCTGTTTCCTGGAAGAAGAGCACGTCGCCGCGCTTGGTCGCCTCGATCTGGTCAGCAGGGATCGTCAGGGGGTAGTGCCGGCCCAGTCGATCCACCTCCCGCCCTTGCCAATCCCGCAGCCGCGCCACGATCGAGAAATCCGCCGTGTAGACCTTCTTCTTCGCGTCGAGGACGAAGCTGAGCGCGCTTGCCGGCAGCTCCACCATCACTGGCACTCGGCCCAAGCGCTTGCTCTCCGGGAAACTCAGGGCCGTCGCGTGCATTGGCAACTCCTTGGGCCGGGGCACGCGCTCGAGCACCGCGATCACCGGCCCCTCGTAGGTGCGCACAGGCACCGCGGTGTCGGGCCGCACCGCCAGGTATCCCTTCCGGGTGTAGACCGAGACGCCCGGCCGGTTCACCTTCACAGTGATCGACCGGTAGCTGCCGTCAAGGGCCGAGTTGGTGGGACTGTACGAAAGGAGATAGTAGAACCGCATCTCCTCCTGGATACGCTCGAAGCCCTGGCTAGCGTCGTTGGTGTTCGCCAGCAGGAAGCCCCCGGTCTCCTCGGCGAGCTGGCCCAGGCCAGCGTGCGGGTTTTGGCGCATCGCGTCCTCGGCCCGCTCCAGGCCCTCGGTCAGAGGGCGGTCGTCGGCGCTCGCGCGCCCCCCCGACTCTTCCTGGTGGATCCGGCGCTGCGCCATGGCCACGACCTCGGCGCGGGCCTCCTCGGTCGTGCCATGGATGCGCAGGCCACCGGCGTCGATCGCGTAGACTGTGACGTTCGCCCGATTGGCCGCAGCGATCACGGAGCGGAACTCGGCCAGGACGTTGGAGGAGAGCTGGAGCCCCTCGGAGAAGTAGACGATCGTCTTGCGCCCGGGCAACGCCTTCAAGCCGTTCACCACCGACATGATCCCGTTCGTGCTCGCGAAGCCCTGCTGGTCTCGCCCCAGCCTGTCGAACGCACTCACCATATTGCTCTGCATCAGGTCGAAGTCGCGCTGGACCGTGAGCGACGCCACTGCCAGCGACGTGTTCGCGGCCCCCGCGCCCGCTGTTGACAGCGCGGCGATTTGCGTGTCGGTTTTCTGGGCGTCGGTGTCGAGATCCCGCGACTGGCTCCTGAAGTCAGCGTCCGCCAGTGCCTGGGCCTGCCGGCCCGCGCGGTCAAAGCCCCCCCGAATCGCCGTCATGTCGCCCGTGAACGCCTGGAACACATGCAGCGACGCAACGTCAATGCCGAAGACGCCGACCAGGTCGCCGCTCACGTGTCCCCGATCGGTGTAGGCCAGCGCGGCCCGGTGCGCGGTGTCCCGCGCCGCGGGCGACAGCCGGTCGAAGAGGAACGCGATCACGGCCGGCCCGGACTGCGTCGCGGCACCGGTCGCCGGAGGGGTCGCGGCCGCCGGGGCCACCGTTGGCCGGGGCGAAGCGCTCGACTGAGACGGGGCTATCACGGCCTGAGGCGAGTCCGAGGCGCGGTCCGTAGCCAGGGCGACGACCCGGAAGTTCGTGATCGTCTGCTTCGTACGGTCCTCGGAAACCTCGAAATCGGACGCGCTCAGGTCGCGCACCAGCCGGCCCTTCCTGTCCCGCACGACCACGTCCACGAGAACCTGGGAAGTCTCCGCGCCGAAGACCGGTATGCTCTGTTCCGGGCTGCTCGGGGCCGCTTGTCCCCGGACGTTGGCCGCGCCTGTGGCCACAACGGCGGCGAGGGCGAGGGCCGGCGGCACCAGTCTGCTCACATGTCGCGTCATCGCTTCATCCTCCTGACTACTCACCGCTTCTTCCCGCCGGCGGCAGCGAGGGTACGCCCTCGATGGCCGCGTCGGTCGGCTCGCCAGTGGTCCCACGCAGCTTGACGAACTCGCTCCGCTCGCGCGCAGCGTCGTCCTTCCGGCCGGCCCGGTCGTACGCCTCGGCCAGAGAATAGCGCAACCTCGGGATCTCGGGCGCCAGCTTGGCCGCTGCTTCCATCTCCTGGACCGCGCGCTCCACCTGTCCAAGGGCCAGCAGCGCCCGTCCGAGCGCGACGTGCGCCGCAGGCATCTTGGGCGCCAGACTGGCCGCCTTCTCGGCAAAGGGCAACGCGACGTCTGCGTGTCCCTGCTTCAGCTCGGCCAGGGCGATCTGGATCATGGCCACGTGGTGGTCCGGAGACACTGCCAGCTCACGCCGAAACTCCTCGACGGCCGCGGCCGGGTCGTCTGGCAGGAGATACATGCCGCGGGCGTAGTGGACGCTCGGCTCGGCCGGGTATCGGGAGGCCAGCTCGTCGATGGCGAGACGCCCGTTGGCCGACGGCCTGGCCCGGGCCATGTCATATCCCGCGCGGCCGGCAAGGAGCACCATCTCGCGCCGATCCGCGGGGATGTCCGCCGGAGCCAACGGCAGACGCAGGGTGATCAGGCCGAAGGTCTCGATGACTGTAGGCCGGTCGTCGCCGTCCACGGCGCTCTGGCGCAGCGTCTCGAACGCGCCCTCTGGGTCGCCGAGCTTGTTGGTCAGAATCGCGGCCTGGAACGTGGCCGTCGACTTCACCTGGGGCGACGCGATGCCGAGACGGATCCCTCGCCGGAGGTCACCGACCGCGCGCTGCTCGTCTTTCAGCATCGCCTCACACAGGCCCTTGAGGGCCAGCGCCGTGCCGTCGTTCGGCCGCGCCTTGACTAGCGCCTCGAAGTGGCCCCGGGCCTGTTCGTACCGGTTCATGTCGTAGAGCAGCATGGCTAGGGCCCAGCGACCCTCGATCCACGATGGACGGAGCCTGAGGGCGGCCTCATAATGGCCAACGGCCTCCACCAAGTGGCCAGCAGCCTGGGCTTTGGCAGCCTCTTCCGCGAGGTGGTCGAGCCCGGAAACTGCCGGCGCCTTCCGCGCCACCTCGACTGTCGGCTTCTCGGCCAATGCTGCGAGACCGGGGGTGGGCACGAGTGCGGCGTGCACGGCCAGGGTGAGAAAACTCGCATTGAGGAGGCGGCCCAGTCGGTGCCGCGTGGACCGTGACATCGGGCCGATTATACCCCCTGGGAGTGCTCGCCTGCCGGGACCGCGGGTGGGAGCCGTACCAAGAAGAAGGGGGGGCCGAAGCCCCCCCTTTGTCCGTACGAAGCTCTGCTTCGACTAGAAGTAGAACTTCACAGCGTACTCGACGGAACGGTGACCGCGCATGGTGACGACCTTGCCAAAGTTGCTCTTCGTGTTGTCGCTCAAGTTGAACGCACCCCGCGGGTCGCAGACGTCTACCATGTTGCCAGCACCGTTCGGAGCGGACACCTTGGAGGGGCAGTTCGCCGCCAACGTGGTGTCGATATCCGTGTTGCTGATCATGTCGGGATACGCCTGGTTGAAGATGTTGAAGGCGCCGAGACGAACCTGCAGGCGCCTGGCGCCACCGAGCCCGAAGTCCTTGAAGATCGTCACGTCGTGGAAGCTCCGGCCCGGGCCGACCACTGTGTTGGGCGGGTAGTTGGGACCGGTCTGCTGGAACGCAGGGATGCCGAGACAACTGACGTTCCAGAGCTTCGAGCCCAATTTGGTAGTGGCCCCGCTGACGTTCGGGTCACAGCTATAGGTCGGCGTGATGCCGCCCGGAGTGCCCTGACCGCCGGCAGAGACGTAGTCCTTGGTGCCAAACCACGCGTTCCACATCCCACCACTGGAGAGATCGTCGTTGTGGAAGTAGGGCCGGAAGGGCTGGCCGCTGGAGTAGGTCGAGACACCTGACAGGTTCCAGCCGTTCACCAACAACTTCATGGCGCCGTCCTTCACAGGTGAGCCGAGCCGCAGCGTCCAGGACAGGTTCAGGACGTGGGTGCGGTTCGTCGCCAGGATGCCGTAGTCGCGCGTCTTCCAGTCGCTGGTCGGGTCGATCGACGCAAAGTCGTTTGCGACCGTGCCCATCGAGCGCGAGAACGTGTAGGCCACGAGGTAGGTGAATGCCCCAGCCTGACGGCTGAGAGTGGCCTGCAGGGAGTTGTAGTTGGACTCGCCGACGTAGACCGGCAGGTTGACGGCCGCGACCTTGGGGTAGGGCAGGAGGTTGTTGTACACGTTGTTGTCGATCGCAGCGTCCAGCAGCGGATTCGACGAGTACTTGGTGAACAGGTCTCCTGGCTGCAAGGTGTTGATGTTCTGCTGGCCCACCAACTGCCTGCCGAACGTCCCGACGTACCCGACCTCGAGCACGTTCTTCCAGGGCAGGCGCTGCGAGACGGAGATGCTGGCGTTGTAGGTCTTTGGCCAGTTCAGGTCGTTGATGTTGGGTGTGCCGATGCCGCCCACCGCGTTGAGGCCACTGAAAGGATCAATACTTCCGACCGACTGCCAATCCAGGCCGTCGTACCCGTTGTAGCCCTTGCCGGCCAACGTATGCTGCAGGGAGCTGCCGCTGAGGGAGGCGCTGAACGAGTTGGGCGGCACGTTGATGACGTTGTACTGGGTGTTGCCCTGCTCGCGGCTGTAGAAGATACCTGCGCCACCACGGACGATGGTGTCGCCGTTGCCCTTGACGTCCCACGCGAAGTTCAAGCGCGGCTCCCAGAGGAGCGGACGGTTGGCGGTCATCGTGTTGGAGATGTCCCCGAACCGAGCGTAGGCCAGGCCGTTTGCGCGGGCCGAGGCGCCCGATCCGATGTAGCTGCCTGCTGCCGGGTTGTAGAACGCGGGATTCCAGACCGCGCCGAGGCCGCTGGTCTCCTCGTTGTTCGTCCACTTGCCGAAGCGCACGCCGTACTCTAGGGTGAAGTTCTTGGTGACCTTCCAGGAGTCCTGAGCAAAGGCCTCGAGATTCCAGTTCACGAAGTGGCCGACAGCAGAAGGCTGACCGATGGCGAAGAAGTCCGGCCGGCCAGCGAGGATGTCGGCAACGTCATTGCCGGTGCTGCCATAGACACCCCAGTCGTCGAAGTGCGCCTCGATGTCAGCGCTGTGCTGGAAGTTCTGCTCCTTGGTCGTCCGCTCGACCACGATACCGACCTTTGCCGCGTGCGCGTTCATGACCTTCGTCAGGTTGTCCTGGAAGCGCTGGTACCCGTTGTAGGCAAAGATCAGGGCGCTGTCCTGCGAGAACCACATGCTGGCCTTGCCGCCGTCCCAGTTGTTGACGAGCTGAGGCACGAAGGGGTTCGTCGGGTCGAACGGGTCAATGGCGTCGGTGATCCCGTACGTCGCCTTCTGCATCAGCGACGGATCCTTGAACGTGTCGTTGAGGGTGAGCCGGCTGTACGAGAAGATCGCCTCGTTCGTCGTCGTGGGCGAGAGAACGCTCGTGATGTTGAGGGCCGCGCTCCGGCCCTTCTTGTTCTCGACGATCGGGGTCGGCATCTCGATCTGGTTGGCCTGCCACCAGAGGCCGCGGTAGTTCTCCGGGGCTTCCGTGTCCTGCGACAGGCGGATATACGCCCGCGTGCTGTCGCTGATGTTGTAGTCCAGGCGGATGACCCCTTGCGTGCGGTCCTGGTTGGCCAGACGCGTGGTGATGTAGTTGTACCGGTTGGTGGGGTCGTTGTAGTTCGGCAGCGGGTACAGCTTCATCAGCGCCTTGCCGGTCGGCGTCATGTACGGCGTGAGGTCGTGGTTCGGAACGGGTGAGCCAGCGTTGGCGTAGCCCGACGGAATGTTGAGAGTCGTGCCCAGGTTGAGGTTCTGGCCGCCAAGGTAGGTGGCGAAATTGCCGTTCCGCATGTCAGGGGTCGGGACGACGGCTTTGATCACGCCGGTGTCCACGCTCTGCTTCTGGATCTCGTAGCCGATGAAGAAGAACGCCTTGTCTTTGTTCTTGCTGACGAGCGGGATCGGGCCCGAGAACGTGGCGCCGGGGTAGTTGAACTTGCTCTTCGGCTGTTCCTGGTTCACTTCGGTGCGCGAACGGTCGTTCGCCGAGAAGTTGTAGGGGCGACCGTACGTGTAGAGCGACCCGTGGTAGTCAGCGCTGCCAGCCTTGGTGATGGCCTGAACAGAGACGATGGCGCTGCCGTACTCGGCCGCGTAGTTGCTGGTCAGGACCTTGACCTCGGAAATGAACTCGTTGTTCGGCACGTTCATCATGCCGGAGTTGTTTCCCGGGTCGTGCAGGTTCGCGCCGTCGAGCGAGATGCCGAGGTTCTCGGCGCGGGCTCCGTTGATGCTGTACGCGTTGCCCGTGGCGCCGAAGCCGTTGGTCGTGCCAACGCTTTCGAACGCACCCTGGTCTGGAGCGACGACGCCGGGCAGGATTCGGATCAGCTCGGTGGCGTTGCGGCCGACGATCGAGATGCTCTCGAGCTGCTCAGGGGTGATCAGGCCCTCGCGGGCGCCGTTGGTGTTCGAGATCATCTCTCGGCTGGCCACGACGTTAACGGTTTCACTGATTTCGCCGACCTTGAGCTTGACGGCGAGAGATGGTGCCTCGTTTGCGCCGAGGCGTAGGTCCTTCACCTTCCAGCTCTTGAAACCCTGGCGGCTGGCTTCAACGCTGTACATGCCCGGGTCGACCGAGGCGAAGTAGAATCCGCCCTTGTCGTCCGTGACCTGCTTCTGGGTGAATCCTGTCTGGCTGACCAGTGTGACATCAGCCTTGGCTACGACGTTGCCTGATTCGTCGGTCACGGTCCCGCGCAAACTGCCAGCGTTCTGGGCGAACGCGGACACCGCAATCGCGACGACGAGAAGCGTCAACGCGAGACGTGACGCCATTACTCTACTCGTCATGTGTTTTCGAGCCTCCTCGGCGGCCAGACTTCGACCGCGCAGTACCTGTGTTCTAGAGTGTGTCGCATGAGTCGGTTCATCATGGACTGAGCGTCTAACTGATTGGCGGAGTATCCGCGTATCGCCAGGGCTTGTCAAGCTGAGAAATGCGCGTAACCGGTTTCTTTCTAGCGGGCTACGCCAAGAAAAGAGGGGGGCAGGGAACGTTCACTCAGGATGACTTGCGCTGGGGGCGTCATCCTCATCTGGACCGGCGGGGCCGGTCTCCAAGGCCAAGAACCCCCCACCCTATCCCTCCCCCCTATCAGGGGGAGGGGAGGTCAGAGGGGCCGGTTCCTGCGCGCCTGAGCTCCCCTCTCCCCGCTCACGGGGAGAGGGATAGGGTGAGGGGCCTGCGACCGCTTTTTCATTAGCACCGAGCCCGATACCGCGCGAGGGGAGGATCTCACCGTCCGGTTTCCTAGCAGAGCGCCCTATAATCGCGGCAGCGGGCTCGGAGCACGCGCCTGGGCCGGTTCGGGCCGCCGAACGGAGGATCGGGTTTGAGCTTGACCTTGACCTTAGCAACGCTGCGCAGACTGGCGCTGGCCACCCTTGCGGCCGCTTCGATGGCTGCTCTGGCAGCCTCGCAGGAGGTCAACCTCGACCAACTGCTGTCCCAAGCCGTGGAGCGACATCAAGCGGGCGACCTCGAGGGCGCGGCCGCCCTATATGAGAGGATACTGCGCGAGGCACCCAATGCCGCTCTCGTCCGCTCCAACCTCGGGGCTGTCTACGCCCGGCTCGGGCGGAACGACGAGGCCATCGCCCAGTATCGGCAGGCGCTCGCGCGGGAAGACGACGCGGCCATCCGCTACAACCTGGCGATCGCGCTTCAGAGGGCTGGCCGGATCCCAGAGGCGCTGGCAGAGGGCACGCGGGTCGTGGCCGCCACGCCCGGGAACCGCGACGCGATCCTGCTCTTGGCCGATTGCCATTCCCAGATGGGCGAGTTTGAAAAGGTTGCCGATCTTCTCCGGCCACTGGCCGCGCAGCACCCTGAGGACAAGGCCGTCGCCCATCTGCTGGGCACGGCCCTGATCGGGTTGGGCCGCACGGCAGACGCCGAGGCTGTGCTCAATCCCCTCTTCCGAGAGGACACCCCTGAGGCCCATGTTCTTCTGGCGACATTGCACGCGCAGCGCCAGGACTGGGCCAGGGCGCGCCAGGAAGCAGAGCTGGCTCGAAAGGCGAATCCTGCCCTGCCCCTCGCCAGTTTCCTGTATGGCTTGGGTCTGATGAACGACGTGAACGACTGGGCAGGTGCGGAAGCGGCCTTCCGAAAGGAGCTCGAGGTCAACCCCACCCACTTCGAGACCAACCTGCTCCTCGGCAACCTCCTGCGCACGAACGGAAACTACGAGGAGGCCCTGCGCTACATCCAGCGCGCAGCCAAGCTGCGGGGCGATGATCTCGACGTGAAGTACTCCCTCGGCACTGTCTATGTGTCGCTCGGCAGGATGGAAGAGGCGCGGCCCCTGCTGGGGGCCGTCGTGGCCGCCTTCCCGGACCACATCCAGTCCCACACGCAATTGGCGATCCTGTTCGCGCGCCTCGGGCTCGCAGCCGAGTCCCAGCGCGAGCGTGAGATCGTGGCCAGGCTACAGAAGGCCTCTGAGACGAACGGGTTCCAGAACGTGCGCGAGTCGCTCTCTGGCGTGCTCGGACAGCCCGCGCCCAAGAAGTAGAAGCAACCTCAGGGGTGCTTGCCCTCGTTCTCCCAGAGCTCGACCCAGGCCTCGCTCTGGAAGCCCGTGTTGCTCTGGGCAAACGTGAACCCGACGAAGTTGCCGATGAGCAGGTCCGGCCGGCCGTCGGCGTTGTAGTCGGCGACGTCGAGCGTCAAGTGGATCAGCCTCCCTGTCTCCAGCGGGTGCAGGGCAAACGAAGTCGGCCCTGGCCCTGTCCGCTCCAGCCAGCCCACGGAGGTGTAGGGCGACGTGTCCCCTGCGTGGCCAGCTGCGCCGTGCACGGGATGCTCGACCCTGGGCAGGAAGGCGCAGGCCACGACGTCCAGGTCGCCGTCGCCATCCATGTCGGCAGCCAGGGCGCGGTGAACGCCCGGCATGACGGCCAGGTCGTGCTGGACAAACGGGAACGTGCCCTTGTTCTCGAACCAGCGAATGCCGTGGAAGGGCCGGATGGTGAAATCGTCGAGCGAATCGCCGTTGGTCATGAGAACGTCCAGGCGACCGTCCCTGTTGAAGTCCACGACGTCGATCCCGGACGAGCCCCAGACAGGGGTGGTGGCCTGGAAGATGGATTTGGCGCGGAAGCCGCGGCCGGGACCGAGGTTCATGTAGGCGACCACGTTCTCGTATTGCTGGGAGACCAGGCCAACGACATCCATCCGCCCGTCGCGATCGAGATCCACGGGGATGACGTGGATCGGGCCTGGCCGCGCGTCGATGGTGTAGGGCTCGAACCGGGGCGCTGACCAGTCCGTGGTCTTGTTCTCGTAGTAGAACGTTCCCCCCACGGTGTGCCAGCCAAAGGCAGCCACGACCAGGTCGAGCTTGCCGTCGCCGGTGAAGTCCGCGGCCCGGACGTCGGCTGTTCGCGGGAGCTTGTCGATGAGGACGTGCTTCTCGAAGACGAGCGGCGCGGTCTGACGCAGCCAGACGACGCTGCCCTTCTCGTGATCGCCGGGCAAGAAGTCCCCGAGGTCGGCGATCAAGAGGTCCTGCTTGCCGTCCTTGTCGAGATCCACCATCTCGGCGTGGGCCGGGTTCGGGACCTTGGCAATCACGGTGAGCACGCCGGGATTCTTGGCCGGGTCCCCGAGCAGCACCAGCCCATGGCCCATGTCGCAGGCCACGAACTCGAGCTTGCCGTCGCCGTCGAGGTCGAAGAAGCGCACGTTTGAGATCATGGGAACAGGCGCGGCCCCTGGCAGCGTGTAGGCATGTTTCTTGAAGTGCAAGCCGCCGTCGCCCGCAGGCCACGGATCAGGAAGCGGCAGGGCCTCTGGCGCGCGCGCCTCGAAGTAGCGCACGAAGCGGGAGGTGTCCAGTTGCCAGAGGATGCTCTCCTCGCCCGGGAACACGCCTGTGCCGATCAGGCTGCGCTGAGTCATCTCCTGGATGCGAAAGCGCCACATGCCACGCGGAAGGTTCTGCGGCTGCGGGGCGACGTGGCACTTCGAGCAGTGCTTGCGGACCATGTCGCCGAACTCGGCGTCGGGGAGGTTATCGGGCTTGCCGTCGAGCCCGAGAATCACTGGGGTCGGCGAGGGCGACGGGACCGCGGCCAGCGCCACAGCGGCCAGCACGACCAGCAAGACAACAAGCAAACGATACGTCGTCATCCCGAGCAGTTTACAGCAACAAGGGAAAAGCGGTCGCAGCCCCCTCACCCTATCCCTCTCCCCGCGCGCGGGGAGAGGGGAGCTCAGGCGCGCAGGAACCGGCCCGCGCCGCAGCGGCGCAGAGCAGCGATGACGCGCCATGCGTGTGACGGTCGGAAACGCTGGCGCCACCGAGCATGTCGCTCGCCAACCGGGAATCGGGCGGCGATCTGGGCCGCGCTTTGCGGCGCCGGTCTTGCGGACTAATATCACCGTCGCGTTGGCGACTATCGTCTGAACGGAGATCGACCATGGACACGATGAAGCGCAGTGTGTGGGTTCGTGGAGTTGTCCTAGTCGCAGCAGTGGCCGCAGCAGCGTGCTCCTCGGGCCCGTGCCCGCCGACGGGCGTTTGCCCCCCGCCCACAGTGACGCCGACCGTCACACCGACGCCCTGCACTGCCAGCGCGCCGCAGCCGATGACGAGCTTCACGGCCGAACCAGCCACGATCACCGACGGAGACGCGTTCACGCTCAGGTGGGCCGCGCCGTGCGGATTTGTGAGTCTGGCGCAGAAGGGTAAGGGCCCGTTCACGACTCTCCAGCCCTCGACGGGAAGCTATGCGCTCCAGACCGGCCAGGCCGGCTATCCGACAGCGACCGGGAATACCGTCTACGAGGCTCGGAACGCCGACACGGCCACGCCGCTTGAGGCCACGCTGACCGTGAATCCAGGGTTGTCAACGCCCGGGCCGACGCCGAAGCCAACTCCAAGCGGGACGGCGACGCCAACGCCAGCGCCCACACCAACGCCGAGCGGCTGCCCTGGAGGCTGCGACGACCACAATCCGTGCACCACAGACACCTGCGTGGGGACGACGTGCCAACACTCCGCCGCGAACAACGGCGCGGTCTGCAGTGGGACGTGCGGAATCTGCTCCGGCGGCTCCTGTGTGGACGACGCCAGCAGGTGCAACGACTCCAATCCGTGCACCAACGACTCCTGCAGCGGCGGCACGTGCTCCAACACCGCCATCAGGCCCTGCTGCGGCAACGGCGCCTGCGAATCCGGCGAGAAATGCAGTTGCTGGCAGGATTGCACGGGGCAAACCTGCAACGACGGCACTGCTTGCACCCACGACGATAGGTGCCTGAGCAACGGCACCTGCGCCGGCACTGCCTACGCCCACTGCCCTGGTACTCCGTGCAGCAACGGCAACCACTGCGTAACAAGCGAGGTGTGGCAGGCCGACGGTGTCACCTGCGGCGGAGGCACCAATGTCCCTGCCGGACCACCGTATACGGTTTGTCAGGGCACGTGCGGAGTCTGCAACGGCTACGGTAGCTGTATCGACATGCCGAGCATGTGCACGGGCGACATCAGGTGCGTGACGTGCGTCAGCGGCACCTGCGGCTGCAAACCGTACGACCCCTCGGGCCCCGCGTGCGGAGGAAGCGGCAGCGGTGCGCAGTATTGCCACAACTGTTCCTGCTACTGACCCACGCGGGCGCTGCCTCAGAATGACGGTTGGGGCATGGGCGAGCACGGCGCCCTGCCGACGGCTATCCCTGGTTCGGAGATTCTTGTCGCTCGAAAGCGTGTCGTGGTAGGCTCGCCACGTGGGTGCGCCGGAAGGCGAGCCTGCACCTCGCCATGCGCTTCCAGGCCCGCTCGATTCTCCTGATCTCCTGCGCGATCGCCGCGCTGGCTGCGGCCCTGGCCGCGACGGTGTCGCCCGCTGCCGATCCTGCGGCCGCATCCTACGATCCCATCGTTTTCGAGCTGCGCAAGAACCACGGCGTCGGCTTTGTCACGAATCCTTGCCGCACCCTGCTACGCCACCAGCCCGAGACCATGGTGGC
>PMCG01000147.1:0-3179 GCA_003155335.1 Acidobacteriota bacterium | reverse complement strand
GACGGCTTCACCGATCTGTTCGTGGCTGGAGTGCGCGGCAACATCCTCTACCATAACAATGGCGACGGCACGTTCACGGACGTGACCGAGAAGGCCGGGCTGGCCCATCCTGATCCAGACTACGGGACGCTGTGGTCCGTGGGCGGGGCCTTCTTCGACTACGACAACGACGGCCGGCTGGACCTGTTTGTCTCGAACTACTGCATCTGGGACCCTGCGACCGAGCCGACCTGCGGCCCGCGCGGGCTCAACGACTACTGCCATCCGAGGTACTACCGCGGGCTGCCCAACTCCCTCTTCCACAACAACGGCGACGGCACGTTCACGGACGTTTCGCGCGCGTCCGGCATCCGCAAGTCCATCGGCAAAGGGATGGGCACGGGCGTCGCGGACTTCGACGGCGACGGCCTGACCGACATCTTCGTGGCCAACGACACAGAGCCCAACTTCCTCTTCCACAACCTCGGCGGCGGCAAGTTCGAGGAGATCGGCTTCGCGGCTGGCATCGCGTACCCGGAGGCCGGCGCGCCCCTCTCCGGCATGGGCGCCGACGCCAATGACATCGACGACGACGGCCGCCCCGACATCTTCCTCACGGCGCTGGCCAATGAAACGATGCCGATCTACCACAACCAGGGCAACCTGCGCTTCTTCGAGGTGACTGCCCAGGCCGGGGCTGCTTCCATCTCCTCGACGCGCTCCGGCTGGAGCAACGCCATCGTGGACTTCAACAACGACGGGCGGAAGGATCTCTTCGTCTGCGGCGGCGACGTGATGGACGCCGAGGGCGACTTCCGCGAGCGCGTGCCCCAGACGAACCTGGTCCTGGCCAACCTCGGCGGGCTGCGCTTCGTCGATGCGACCCCAGGGGCCGGACCGGACTTCAGCACGAAGAAGGCCGTTCACCGGGGCGGCGCCTTTGGCGATCTGGACAACGACGGCCGGATCGACGCGGTGGTGACGGATCTGCACGGCCCCATCGAGATTTGGCGCAACGTGTCCCCGACGCCCAATCACTGGATCACACTCTCGCTCCAAGGGACCCGCAGCAACCGCGATGCCATCGGCGCCAGGCTCAAGCTCGTGACGGCCGCGGGCGCGCGCTACAGCCTTGTCAACACCGCGGTCGGCTACGGCAGCGCATCGGACCGTCGCGTGCACTTCGGCCTGGGCAAGGACGAGCGCATCCTCAAGATCGAGATCACGTGGCCGAGCGGGACGACGCAGCTGCTCGAGAACGTCGCGGTCGACCAGTTCTTGTCCGTGAAGGAGCCGGCCTCGTGAGTCGGCGCGGCCTTTGGTTTCTGGCCGCCTCTGGGGCCGCGCTGCTGAGCGTGATACTCACCAGCGAGCACAGCGTTGTGCGGGCTCAGGTGCCGGGCCGCATGCGCACGGTGCCGGAGCCGGTGTCGCCGCCCTCCGCCTTCCTGCCGCCGGTGACGCCGACAGTGCACTTTGTCGACGTGGCCGCCAAGTCGAAGTTCTCCTACACGTCCAACAACGACTTCACCGGTCACAAGTACTTTCCGCAGCCCATGTGCGGCGGGATCGCGCTCTTCGACTACGACGGCGACGGGAAGCTCGACATCTTCCTCACGAATGGCGCCAAGCTGCCTGACTACACTCGGCCGAACCCGTCGTTCTACAACTGCCTGCTCAGGGGACGAGGCGATGGGACCTTCGAGGACGTGACTCGCCAGGCGGGTCTGGAAGGCGCCAACTTGGATTTCTCTTTCGGCGTGGCAGCCGGCGACATCGACAACGACGGACACCCCGACCTGTTCGTGGCCAATGCCGGCCCCGACGTGCTCTATCACAACAATGGCGACGGCACGTTCACCGACATCACGAAGGGCTCCGGTCTCGACCTCAAGCCGAAGGGCCTGCTGTCGGTCTGCGCTGCGTTCTTCGACTACGACCGCGACGGATTATTGGACCTCGTGGTCTCGCGCTACACATATTGGGACCCGGCCAATGACCTGCGCTGTCCGACCCCGATCGGCGAGGTGTATTGCTCGCCCACCATCTACAAGAGCGTCTCGCACAGCCTTTATCACAACCTGGGCGGCGGCAAGTTCGAGGATGTGAGTCGGCGGGCAGGCTTTGCGGCCTCGGCCGGCAAGGGCATGGGCATCGCACTCGCGGACTTCGACGACAACGGCTGGATGGACGTGTTCATTGCCAATGACACCGAGCCGAATTTCCTCTTCATGAACAAGGGGGACGGCACGTTCGCCGAGGAGTCCTGGGCGTGGGGCGTGGCCTACGACGACAAGGGGACCGTCGTCTCCGGCATGGGAGCCGACGCCGCCGACTACAACAACGACGGCTATCCCGACGTCTTCTACAATAACCTCCAGTCCCAGATCTGGGGCTTGTTCCAGAACGAAGGCGGCAAGCGCTTCTACTATTCCTCGCCCGCGACAGGCGTGGCGCGCCTCTCGCGGCGCTTCTCGGGCTGGAGCAATGCCTTTGTCGACTACGACAATGACGGCTGGAAGGACCTCTACTCCGCCAATGGCGACGTGGACTACATCGGCGAGAATTCCGAGCAGCACGACACGATGTTCCACAACGTGGAGGGCAAGGGCTTCGTCGACGTCTCGGAGGGGCTGGGGCCAGACTTCACGCAGATCGGCTACCAGCGCGGCTCAGCGGTCGGCGATCTCAACAACGACGGCTTCCCTGACTTGGTCGTGACCTCACTCAACCGCAAACCGCGCATCCTGCTCAACTCCGGGGGCAATGGGAACCACTGGCTGTGGCTCGATCTGGTCGGCCGCAAGAGCAACCGCGACGCCATAGGAGCCAAGATCAAGCTCACCACCGCCAGCGGCCGGACGCTCTTTAGCCACGTCTCCACCAGCGTGGGCTTCATGTCCTCCTCGGATCGGCGCCGTCAGTTCGGGCTGGGCAAGGAGAGCCAGGTCCGCTCGGTCGAGATTCGCTGGCCGAGCGGCAAGACCCAGGTCATCGAGAACGTCGCGGCCGACCGGCACCTCCGAATCGAGGAGCCGAAGTAGCGGCGAGGCGCAGCCCGCTCGCGCCTTCAGTCTGCGCGACGAAACGGCTTGCCCTGCTTGTAGAGCTCCAGCCGCTGCTGGGCACCGGGGATGAGCTTCTCCCTCTCGGCGGCGCGCGCGAACCACACGACGAACTCGCCCAGGCGCACGGCGTCG
>PMCG01000130.1:12660-15491 GCA_003155335.1 Acidobacteriota bacterium | reverse complement strand
GCTAGCGCGAGTGGCGGAAATGCAGATGACGCTGCGGCCGCCACCAGCGCCTCGAGTTGTCGTACCTGACCACCACACGAGGCGCGGGCGTGTAGTAGCTGTCAGCGTACGGATACGGGCTACCGTAGTACGTGCTGTAGCCTGAGTCGCCGTCCCAGTAGCCGTAGCCATCGTCGTAGTAACCGTAGACGGGCGCGGGACGGTAGTGGCGGACGACATTGACGTCGAGTCCGAGATGGAGCCCCGTATGCCCGTGTCGCCCGCGCCAGTCGTGGCGTTCCCTGGCGCCGGCGCTCGTGGGAACACTGGCCAGTGCGAGACTCAGTCCGAAGACCCCCAGCAGCATCTGCGTCCTCATCACAGCACCTCCGCCTCGCTCTACTGCAAAGGGAATACCATCACTCGAGCCGAGACAGGACAACAACTTGGGAGCATCTCGGACCGCGTTCTGTAGTGACGCGAGGACGACCGTGTCCTCTCCGACCAAAGCGGTGCTTGACACCGACGGGCGCGCGACCTGCACACGACGCCTGTTTTGCGCCCAGGCTCCGCAGTCGCCTATGATGGCAGATGGCAGGAGGAGAATGACAGTGAGCGATCCTGATTTCCTGGCTCTCGACTTCGCGATTAAGGACACCTGGCGCGTGTTCCGCATCATGGCGGAGTTCGTCGAGGGTTTCGAGGCCATGGCGCAGATGCCGCGCGGCGTGGCAGTGTTCGGCTCTGCGCGCAGCCGGCCAGGCGATCACGACTACCAACTCGCTTACGACATGGGGCACGCCATCGCCGAGGCAGGCTTCCCAGTCATCACGGGTGGGGGACCGGGCGACATGGAAGGCGCCAACAAAGGCGCACGGGATGCGGGCGGTGAGTCGATCGGCATCTCCATCGAGCTGCCGAACGAGAAGCCCAACCCGTACGTCACGCGCTCTTTGTCCTTCCGCTACTTCTTCGTGCGCAAGGTCATGTTCGTCAAGTACAGCTTGGCTTTCGTGATCTTGCCCGGCGGCTTCGGCACGCTCGACGAGCTCTTCGAGGCCGTCACGCTCGTGCAGACGGCGAAGGTAGACCCGTTCCCTGTCATCCTCGCCGGCGACGACGGTTACTGGGACGGCCTTGTGGATTGGGTACGCAAGGCCGTCGTCCCGCGAGGGATGGTCTCCATGAACGAGGCCAATATCCTCAAACGCGCTGACACGCCGGCCGAGGTTCTGGCGCTTCTCGCGGCGCACAGGCGCGCGCACGCAGCCACGACGCGTTGAGGCCGCCGATGGGTCACACGGTCACCCTCATCCCTGGCGACGGTATCGGCCCGGAGGTTGCGGCAGCTGCCGTGCGCGTGCTGGCAGCGACCGGGATCGACTTCTGCTGGGAAACTGAGCAGGCTGGCACCGCGACCCTCGCGAGCGAAGGCACCGCCCTGCCGGAGCGCGTGCTCGCGTCAATCCGCCGGAACCGCGTCGCGCTCAAGGGCCCCACGGAGACACCCATCGGCGTGGGTCACCGCTCGGTCAACGTGGCCCTGCGCAAGGAACTGGATCTGTATGCCAACCTGCGCCCCGTGCTGTCGTACCCCGGTGTCAAGAGTCGCTACGAGGGCATTGACCTGGTCGTGATCCGTGAGAACACCGAGGACCTGTACTCGGGAATCGAACACATCGTGGTGCCCGGGGTCGTCGAGTCGCTCAAGATCATCACCGAGAAGGCGTCGACGCGCATTGCGCGCTTTGCCTTCGAGTATGCCCGCCGCAACAGTCGTCGCAAGGTCACCGCTGTCCACAAGGCCAACATCATGAAGCTTTCGGACGGCCTGTTCCTCGACTGCTGCCGCCGCGTGGCCNNAACCTCTACGGCGACATCGTCTCTGATCTATGCGCTGGGCTGGTGGGGGGCCTCGGCCTGGCCCCTTCGGGCAACATCGGCGAGGCCGGCGCTTTGTTCGAGGCCGTCCATGGGACCGCGCCGGACATCGCCGGCAAGAACCGCGCGAATCCCATAGCGTTGCTGCTGTCGTCCGCGATGATGCTCGATCACCTCGGCGAGACGCAGGCGGCGCAGTGGGTGCGCTCCGCCATACGCGACACCATCCACGAGGGACGCGCTCTGACCCCGGATCTGGGTGGCAACGCAGGCACAACGGACGTGGTCGAGGCGATCGCCTCGCGCGTGGACGCGAGCCGGACGCGCTAGGGTTCGCTGGCAGGCATCGGCTCGACGCGATAGTCCGACGGGGGTTCGAACAGGCTCTCAGGGATGGCCGCAACGCGCAAACGCGTGACCGTCGCGCGTGTCTCGACCAACCTGCCCGAGACTTCGAGGCGTGAGCGCATCGAAAGCGGAAAACCTGGGAGCCGTCGCAGCGCATCAAGGAACAGCCCCAACGCGTCCTCCGCGCCCAGCCACTTGAGGAAGTCCGCGAAAGCGCCCATGTCCGCCGGGACTGCCCGACTCACCCAAACGTCGATGGCGCCAGCATCCGTGGTCAGGCGATAGCCCTGGCAGACGTACCCGGCGATCTGCCGCGTGCGCCGGATGCGCGCGACGCGGGCACCGGCGGCGAGCCGGTCGCCGACGACAGCGAGCTCAAGTTGCGAACGCGCGCGTTCGGCTGCCAGGTCGATTTCTTGGGCGACGCGCCGCGCGGGATCCAGTCGGAAGGCGCGCTCCTGGTCAAGGCGCACGATCAGAACGGTGGTTCCCCCACGTTCCCCCGCAGAACGCTGCTCCAGACGCATGCGCGGGCCCTGCCACCACACCCGGGCGCTGATCAGCGGCCCAGCGGGTTGCGCGCCAACCGCTGTCGTCACCTGCTGCTCAAAGTACAGGCCGGC
>PMCG01000130.1:0-12655 GCA_003155335.1 Acidobacteriota bacterium | reverse complement strand
GGGGGTGGGCGTGCCGAAGGCGTTCGACCCGGTCGCGTTCCGGCAGTCGCTGCTGCGGTTGCTCGAGGGCCTTCCTCCACAAGAGGAGCGGCTGCTTGCGGAACTCAAGAGCCACAGAGGACGGCATACCCCCGTCTATTCGTCTCTGCTGTACATCCTCAGTCATCTGAGCTTCGCCGAGGGCGAAGCGCGCAAGCACTGGAAGAAGATCCTGGTGCACCGCTCTAACCTCGATGCAGCGCTCAAGCGGGACGTCGGTCTACGTGTGGCGCTGCTCGACTACTTTGTCAACATCAGCGGCGAGCTCAAGAACCCGAAGGTGATCGAGATCTCCATCTACGAGAGCACGGAGCGCTCTGCGGTGACGGACGGCCTGACCGGCCTCGCCAACCATGTCCACTTCTTGCAGACCGCCCGGCGCGAGTTGCAGCGCTCGAAGCGCTATCGCCTACCGATGTCGCTGGTCCTCGTGGACCTCGACGACTTCAAGCGCGTCAACGACACCTGCGGCCACCTTGAGGGAGACCGCTTCCTCGTCAAGGCGGCCGCGGTCATTAGAGAGAGTTTGCGCGAGATCGACACTGGGGCGCGTTACGGCGGCGAGGAATTCGCGCTGCTCCTCCCGGACACCCAGCGTACGGGCGCCTATGTCGTCGCCGATCGCGTGCGGGCGAAGCTCGAGACCCTGCACCGGCGACGAAAGGGCGTGGGCGTGGCGACGCTTTCGGGAGGTATCGCGGCCTTCCCCGAAGATGGCGCGGACGTCGAGACGCTGCTTCGCCGTGCAGACGAAGCCCTATATCGCGCCAAGGCCGACGGAAAGAACCGTGTGGCTCTCATCAGTGGCGAGCGGCGATGCCACTCACGAGTCCCGCTCGCATGCCACGTCGCGGTGACCCCCATCGGCGGGCGCACGATCGCCGCCCAGGCGCGGAACGTGTCCGATGGTGGCCTGCTGCTCGGCACACGCAAGGCGCTGCCCACAGGGCGTGCGATCGACGTCGAGTTGCCGCTGCCGCATGCCCGTCCGATCCACCTGAAGGGAGTGGTCGTGCGCGTGCAGAAGGAGAGCCAAGCCCCCGCCGCTCTGTTCGACGTCGGTGTGCACCTGGCAGCGGAGAGTCGCGCGGGCTGGTGGCATCCCCTCATGCCGCCGCTGACCCCGACTGGCTAGTCGCCACCGCATGCACGGGCGCTCAGCCCCGCGACTCGTGCTAGGGTTGTGGCGTGCTCGCTCCGTTCACCTGGTCGGCTTCGCGGCACAACACATTCGCCGCCTGCAAGCGCCGCTACTACTTTTCCTACTACGCCGCCAGCGAGAACCCGGAAATCAAGCGGCTGAAGAGCCTGTCAGCGCTCCCGCTCTGGGCCGGCAGCGTCGTCCACGAGACCATCGAGGGCGTTCTCAAGACCCACGACTTGCTTCCGGCACCCGAAGCTCAGGACACGATCATCCGCCAGGCCGTCCACGGACAGATGGCGTCCGAATGGCGCGAAAGCGAGGCGGGATCGAGACGCTTNNCTGGCCGATGCGCTCGCGGCTGGCCGCGATCACCGGTTGAGCGTCGAGGATCTCGTCTCGTTTCACATCGACGACGTCGAGGTGCTGCTGCGCATGGATCTGGCCTTCCGCCGCCCGAGCGGGCGCGCAGTGATCGTCGACTGGAAGACCGGCCGCTCCGAGAGTCGTTTCGGCGCCGTACAGGTGGCCGGCTACGCCCTCTTCGCTGCCGAGCGCGGCTGGGTGGAGCGACCCGAGGAGATCGAGACCCAGCTCGTCTACCTGGCCACGCCACGAACCGTGACCGAGACCGTCAGCGGCGCGACACTGGATCGGGCGCGAGCCTTCATCCGCCAGAGCGCGCTGGAAATGCGCGGCCTGCTCCGTGATCCAGCGGCCAACGTCGCGCGGGAGGAGGATTTCCCCCGCGTGGACCAGCCGCAAGCGTGTCGGAGGTGCTGCTTCAGACGGTTGTGCTTTCCCCGCGGGGACGCATCCCTCCGGTAGCGCTTGAGGGCGGGCGGTCGCGTGGGGTGGGCTGAGACGGACCGTTGGGCGGCCTGAACGGCCGTGCTATAGTGTCTGCGTCGCAAGAGGCGGAAGCCGGTCGCCAACGTAGGTTATCGCGAATATGGTCCAGTTCAACTTCAGCGAACGGACCATCAAGGCGAAGGTGGTCTACTACGGTCCCGCGCAGTCGGGCAAGACCACCAACCTTGAGCAGATCCACCGTGCCACCGATCCGACGGGAATGAACCGTCTGATCTCGCTCAACACCGCGCAGGATCGGACGCTCTTCTTCGACTTGCTGCCGGTCAGCCTGGGATCGGTGTCGGGATACGACTTCAAGCTCCAGCTCTACACCGTGCCCGGACAGGTCCAGTACAACGCGACGCGGCGGGTGGTGTTGGCAGGCGCGGATGCCGTGGTATTCGTCGCCGATGCGCGGCGCTCGTCAATCAAGGAGAATGTCTCGGCCTTCGAGAACATGAAGGTCAATCTCCTGGCCAATCGTCTCGTGCCTGAGAAGATCCCCCTTGTGCTCCAGTACAACAAGCAGGACCTGCCCGATCTGATGAGCGTCTCCGAGCTGAACAAGGCACTCAATCCCTGGCAGCGTCCGTGCTTCACCGCGATTGCCATGAAGCCGGAAGGCGTGATGGAGACGTTCATCGCCATCGTCGGGGAGACCCTAACGGCCATCGCCACGAAGTACGGGCTCAAGGAAAAGGGGCTGGACCCCGCTCAGGTGCCACGGCTCGTGGCCGCCGCGTTCGAACACCGGCTGAAGCAGGAGTCCGGTTCGGCGGCACCCGGCGACGCGACCATTCGGGCCGCGGCCCCACCCCGCCTAGTGATGTCGCAGGCATCCGAGCCGGCGGCGATTTCTGGTCAACCAGCAGCGGCGGGCGACGGTGGGTTGGTCGCGGAGGATCTGCTCCACCGGGCCATTCGCTCGAACGTTGAGCTGGCTGAGTCGCTCGGCGACTTGATTCGTGAGATCAATGAAGGGTTGGCGCGGATTCTCTCTCAATCGGAGTTCCTGCTGGCCTACCGTGACGCTTTGCCCGAGAAGCGCGCCGGCGCGGCAAAGGCTGTCCAGGACGAGGCCTTGCGTCTGCGCACCATCGTCCAGGGTCTCGGCCAGCGCGTCGCTGAGGCAAAGCCACGCGACGCCCCGCCGACGGCGCCGGTCGCAGCACCTGTGCCCACGGCACCTCCAGTCGCAGCGAGAGGATTGGAGCAGCTGCTACGCTCGGCAATGGCGGCAGCGCAACCACTGCTCCAGCCACGGGGCCTGACGATCGATCTGCGCGTCACGCCCGGCACGCCCGTTCCTCGCGGTCCGGCGGCCGAGGTCGAGCGCATCGTGGTCTCGTTGCTCACAGGCCTCGCGCATGTGGCCGCTCCGGGCGGCGCGCTCGTGCGCTGCGAGAAGAAGCCCGTTCTCCTCAAGAGCAGCACCGGGGATGTGCGGCGAGATTTCATCATGGTCGCGATCGCGAACAACGGCGGGCCGAGCGCGGCCGACCAGCAGCGCGTGCTGCAGGGCGCGGACTCGGGTCCCCTCGGCGAGGCATACCGAATGATCCGCGGCTTGGGCGGCTTCTTACGGTTCGCGCCCATGGCCGGCGGTGGCATTGAGACCAGAGTGTTTCTGCCAGAAGCGTCAGCCTAGCCTGCCAGCGCACGCGCTCGGCCACGACACCGGCCGTCTCCCCTGCACACGTTCGACCCAGAGAATCTCATCGTTGACACGACGTTCTGGCAACGAGTACCATTCCTTGGCGTGTCTGGCGTGATGGCCACAATTACTGGAGGTCCATAATGGAGGACCGCATCCGACGCTGCATCGTCCCATTGCTGGTCACGCTGGCGGTCCTATGCGGCGTGTCTTCGATCGAGGCTGGAGGCTTCGCGGTCCCGGACTCGGACGTTGTCAGCTCTGGGGTGGGAGGCGCGTCAGTGGCGCACCCAACAGGCGCCGCCTCCCAGTTCAAGAACGTCGCGGGGCTGGCATTCATCGACCGACCGGAGTTGTCCGTGGGGGGTATCGGCCGTGTCTCACTGACGGACTTCGTTGGAGCAAGTCCCTATCCTGGCGACGGTACGCTGGAGTCAGAGACGCGCACGCCACGCGTGCTTCCGGTCTTTGGCTACGCACAGCCGCTGTCCGCGCATCTGGTGGTTGGCCTGGGCGTGGACGTGCCCTTTGACCTTGAGACAGCGTGGGCGACCCCCGATGCATTCAGTGGCCGTTTCCTGGCGCAGGACACGTCATTCCGATGCTATTCGGTCAGCCCTTCATTGGCATGGAAGCTGGCGGATCGTCTGGCGATCGGTGGCGGAATCGACGTCAACGTGGCCACGCTGGAGATGCAGCGCCACCTGGCAGCGATCAACCCTTTCACCATGCTCCGGATCGATGGCGCAACGCTCAATATCAAGAGCGACTCGGTCGTGGCGCTCGGGTATCGCGTTGGCCTGCTCGCGCGGCCGAGTGAGGCGTTCGCCATAGGACTTGCGTACCGACACGCAGCGCCGCTGGATCTGACCGGCACTGCATCAGTCGCGCGCATTCCGACCAGCTCGACCCAGCTCGACAACAAGCTGGCGGCGACCTACCCTCCCGGCGACGTTGCGTTCACGCACACGCTGACTCTCCCGGATAGGCTCACGGGTGGTGCCGCGTACTCATGGAACAACTGGACGCTGTCCGCCGAGGTTTCGTTGGAGCGATGGTCCACGTTCGACTCGCTGCAGCTCGAGTTCGACAATGCGCCAGAGCTCGAGACCACTCTCGCGACAGGCTACCAAGACACTCTTCCGTTCCGAGTAGGCATTGAGCGCCAGGTCAACCACGCCGTGACAGTGCGGGTGGGGTACTCGTACGAGCCCACGCCCATGCCCGTCAAGTCGCTCTCGCCGGTCGCGTTCGACGCGAATCGGCATGGACTCGCAGTCGGCGCCACATTCACTCGGGGTACGTGGCGGGTCGATCTCTCCTCAGGCGTGAGACTGTCGAAGCAGCGCACGACCGAGGCGACCAATCCGGAGGGTTTCGATGGGACCTACAAGAGCACAGCACCGTTCCTGGGCGCGGCAATTACCCGTGGCTTCTAGCCGGCCACGCCGTGCCTCCTGGTCGCGACTCGGTCTCCTCGTCGCGACCGCGCTAGCGGGAGGCGCCTGCGGCGGGACGAGCGCGGTGAGTCCGACACCCACGCCCACGCCTGTGAGCGGCAGCTCCGCGGGTCAAGTGTACGTTGCACTTGGAGACGATTTCACAGCGGGGATGGTCGCAAACGCCCTCGTTGAGACGCACCAGGCATACTCGTTCCCGGCTCAGATTGCGCGACAGGCCGCCATTGCGGATTTCCAGCAGCCGCTGGTGTCGCCTCCCGGAATCGACGTGGAGTTGGAGTTGCGGCGCTTCTACCAGGGGCCGATCGTTATCGCTCCGCGAGCCACGACTCCCGGCACTCCGGTGAACGGAGGCCTCGCAAACTCCTACAACAATCTCGGCGTGCCTGGCGCCAAACTCGCGGATCTGCTCACCGCGACAGGAGCCGCCAGCCGCTTTCACAATCTCGTTCTGCGCAACCTTGGCACGGCGTTCACTCAGGGTGTCCGCATTCGGCCGAGTCTCGTGACACTCTGGATCGGCAACAACGACATCTTGGCGGCCGTGGTCGGCGGGCGAGCATTGGACGGCACGACGCTAACGCCCGCGGACCAGTTCGAGACCGGATTCGCGCAGGTGATCAAGGCGCTGGGGAGCGGCACGACTGCTACGATCGTCGTCGCGAACATCCCGGATTTCACAAGAGCGCCGTTCGCGACGACGCTCAAGCCCTATGTCGTCGATCCGACCACGGGCGAACCCAAGCTCCAAGACGGGCAACACATCCCACTCATTGGGCCAAACGGCACCGCACTGGCCTCAAGCGCGCTGGTGACGCTGGGAGCTTCGGATCGCTTGGCAAATGGCGACGGGATCCCGGTGGCCGCGGGCGGAAACGGCAGCTCGCTGCCTGACGAAGTTATCCTCGACCAGAACGAGGTGGACACCATCCGCGAACGTGTAGATGCCTACAATCGGGCAATTGCCAAGGTTTGTGGCGACGCGNNTCACCAATCTCGGCTACGCGCTCGTGGCCAACGAGTGGATTCGCGCCATCAACCAGAACGGCGGCGCGATCCCCCTGATCAATCTCTCGCCGATCATGGGCTTCCGGGCTGGGCCGACCACAGCGAGCACTGTCGCGCCCACTCCTCCGTTCCGCTTCACGCAGGATGCCTATGCGGCGCTGGCCGAGATCTACGGGAGCGCGCGCTGATCTGAATCGAAGAACTCCGCGAGCGCCTCACGCAGCGCAGCGCTTGAGATGTCCCAGTTGTCCCGCGCATGCACGACACGGCCATCCCGGATCAGCAAGATCTGTGGGGATGCGTGGCGCACGCCCGTTAGCTCCGCAAGGCGTTGACTGGCCGGCCGCGACTCGACCACGCGGATCAGACCCAGCGGGAGAGAGGGGTTGAGGTCGAGGACAGGCGCGATGGTGTCGAGCGCGCTGGCGGTGAGATGGCACGAACCTGCCTTGAAGAGCGCACAGTCCGCGTGCTCGCGCAGGAACGCCTCAACTTCCTCGACCGTACGCAGAGTCGTTGCCCGGGCTTCGAGGTCGGCGGCGGACATCATTCACCCCAATCTGATTCTACGGCAGCCGGAGCTGGCCGGCGATCGTGGGCGGCCGCCGGCAAGGCGCGCGACTTCGTCCGGCTGTAGGCGACGCCACGCGCCGCTCGGCAGATCGCCTAGATCGAGGCCGGCGATGCGCACGCGGACCAGCTGCACGACGTCGTGGCCCGCTGCGGCGCACATCCGACGCACTTGCCGATTGCGTCCCTCGCTAATCGTGATCTCGATCCACGACGTGCCGTCGCGGTTGGTGCCGAACAGCTCCACGCGCGCGGGACGCGTCACCGCGCCGTCCGGCAACGAAATCCCCTCGCGCAGCGCCAGCAGCGACTCATTGGCGACGATGCCGCTCACGCGCACGTGGTACGTCTTCGGGACGTGATGGTCAGGGTCGGTCAGAGAGTGACCCAGGCGGTGGTCGTCGGTCAGGATGAGCAGCCCCGACGAATCGCGGTCGAGTCGTCCGACCGGGAATACCCATTGCCCCAAATCCGCCAGCAACGCGTAGACAGTTGGGCGACCAGCCGGGTCCGTGCGTGAGGTGACATAGCCCGTGGGTTTGTGCAAGGCCACGACCACGCGTCGCTGCGGCTCCCGCACCCGGACGCCGTCGACGGAAATGTGCTCGGTCGCGAGCGACACGCGTCGCTGCGGCGAGCACTCGCGCGCGCCGTGCACACAGACGCGGCCGGCCACCACTAGACGCGCTGCCTCCTTGCGCGAGCAGTAGCCTAACTTCGAGAGGGCGCGGGCGAGCGAGACCGTGCCCGCACGTGCGAGCGCCGAGGTCCGCTTCGGCACAAGGGACTGGGTGGATCGCTTTTGCGTCAAGTCCGTCGGTGAAGCTTTAGGCCTCGGGCTTGTCGCCCAGAGCGAAGGTCATGCGGCCTTCGCCGACGATCTGCCCGTTGACCCGCGCCACGCCCTGGAGCGTGCCCATCTTGTGGCGCAGGCGTAGGACACTGCCCTCCAGCTCCAAGCAGTCCCCGGCGAGGACAGGTCTGCGATAGCGCACGCGATCGATGCCCATGAAGTAGATCAGCCGCGAACGGTTCTCAGGCTTCGCCAGAACGAGCACCGCGCCGATCTGGGCCATGGCCTCCGTGAGGATCGTCGCCGGCAGGATCGGTACGCCACCAGGGCCGGCGATGAANNAGGAAGGGGTAGCGGTGCGGCAGGATCGCCTTGATGTCCTCGATCTCGAGCGGCAGCTTGACCGCGGCCTGTGAGCTCATCAGGCGTCTGGCTCCCTGTTCGCGCGGGGAGAGCCCTCCGAGCTGCGCGGCCGGCTCTTGAGAACGCGTTCGCGCGGGATGTTGTAGCGCTGCAGACGCAGGTACACGGTTCGCCGGGTGACGCCCATCAGCCGCGCCACGCGCGCGATATTCCACTCGTTGCGATTGAGTAGGAGCAGCAACTTCTCGCGCTCCATGTCCTCGACAGGCGTGCGCTCGAGATAGGTCTCCCACGCGTTGGACGGCGACGCTGCCGGGCCTTCGGTCGCCGACTCGCGTACCGCCTTGGCGATGATCCGCGAGAACTTCTGCAGCCGCGCCAGGTCGTGCTCCTCGCAGAAATGCGGATCGAGGCTATCGACGTAGAGCAGTGCGATCAGCTCCTCGCCTTCGAAAGTCGGCACGACCGCAAAACCCGCAGGGCCACCGCGTCCGGTGGACGGCGGTATCCTCCGCTCAGCAGCCCAGTCGGAGACGTAGAACGTCTCGCCTCGCTGGAGCGTGTCCGCGTGGCGGGACCACACTGCCTGTGAGGCGTCGAGCACGTGCTGGTCAATGGCGCGCGAAGCAAACAAGTTCAGCGCCTGGCCTGCGCGTGCGAAAACCGCCCCGCTGCGGCCATTCGTCAGCGACATGATCACCTCGAGCGTGCGCTCGGCAAGACGACGGGGATCACCGGCACCGAGCACGAGGTCCGTGAAATGGTCAATCAGGTCCGCGCGCCGCTTCATTGTCACCCCCGGCCATGAGATTAGACGCAGAGATGGGTACTCGTCAACGCCGACTGTGACAAACCAGGGCTCCCTGGGTCATTGTGTGCGACATGAGTACGCGCCTGTGCCGGTCGGAGGCGCCGCGCCGCTGCGATCGCGGTTATCACTGCGACGCCGCACTTCTGCGAAGCCCGTTCGAGCTCTGGCGGAGAGGGGGGGATTCGAACCCCCGGTAGAGGTGTAAGCCCCTACAACAGATTAGCAATCTGCCCTGTTCGGCCACTCCAGCACCTCTCCGCGATGGGTGAGTGTCGCCGTGTCGGCAGCAACCCGGGAGAGAGTATCACACCCGGCTCCGTGCGAGCTCACGCTCGCGCCGAGCTGGTCTCCGCCGCGCAAGTCGGGCTCATAGTGCGCTGGAGTGGCGGAGGGCGAGGGATTCGAACCCCCAAAGGCTTGCGCCCGGGAGCTTTCAAGGCTCCTGCCTTACCGTTAGGCTAGCCCTCCACATCGTTCTCTTCGCGCGGCGCGCCCAGGTGTCGCCTCGTGCGCTTGAGGATCCTCCTCACAAGCTCCGGATCGCCACGCGGCCAGCGGTCCTCGATGTCGAGGTCGACGATCGGCCGTTTCACCCCTGGAAAGCGCATCTTGATGAGGGATCCGTGACCCTCCCTTCGCTCGCACATCACGAAGATGCGATCAGCCCAGAGCAGCAGCTCGTGCGTGAGCGGCGTCGTGGCGAAGGGCGCGGTTCCCGCGGAGCGCGCTTCGTAGCGTGGGTCGCCGCGGTAAAGCTCCTCAGCCGTGCGGCTGCGATCCACGTTACCNNCGGGGCGCAGCAGCTCCTGTCCGTTCATGTAGGGGCGCAGCGCTTCGGGAACGATGACGGTGCCGTCGCTTTGCTGGTAGTTCTCGAGCACCGCAATGAGCGTGCGCCCCACGGCCAGACCACTGCCGTTGAGCGTGTGCGCGAGGCGCGGCTTGGCCCCGCCAGCGGGTCGATAGCGGATCCCGGCGCGACGAGCCTGGAAATCCGTGCAGTTCGAGCACGACGATATCTCGCGGAAGGCCGTCTGACTGGGCAGCCAGACCTCGACATCGTAGGTCTTGGCCGAGGAGAACCCCATGTCGCCCGTCGAAAGCAACACCACGCGATAGTGCAGGCCCAGCCGCCGGAGCACCTCCTCCGCGTCGGTGACGAGCAGTTCCAGCTCGTCCATCGACGTTTCCGGCGCCACGATCCGGACTAGCTCGACCTTGTGAAACTGATGTTGGCGGATGAGCCCGCGGACGTCTTTGCCGTAGGAGCCAGCCTCGGAGCGGAAGCAGGGCGTGACGGAAACGTACTTAAGCGGCAAGCGTTCGGCCGTGAGGATCTCGTCGCGATGGAGGTTCGTCACGGGCACCTCGGCCGTGGGGATCAGGAACAGCTCGCGCTCACCGGCCTGGGTGCGGAAGAGATCCTCCTCGAACTTGGGGAGCTGGCCGGTGCCTTCCAGCGTCGCGCGCGTGACGAGGTAGGGCGGCAGCACTTCGCGATAGCCGCGCTCGCACGTGTGTAGGTCCAGCATGAACTGGCTCAGGGCCCGCTCGAGGCGCGCGCCCTGGCCCCATTGGACGACGAAACGCGCGCCCGAGATCTTGGCAGCGCGCTCGAAGTCCAGGATGCCCAGCGCGGTCCCGAGCTCCCAGTGCGGACGTGGCGGGAACGCGAACTGCGGCGGGACACCCACGCGCCGCACCTCGACGTTGGCGCTGGCATCCGCCCCCACCGGAACGCTCGCATCGGGCAGGTTGGGTAGTTGCTCGAGCACCCGCTTGAGCGCCGCTTCGGTCTCTTGCAGCTTCTCTTCCAGCTCGCCGATGCGTCCAGAGACGGTCTTCATCTCGGCCTTCAGCGCTGACGCGTCCTCGCCGGACCGAGCCAGACGCGCGATCTCGGTGCCACAGACCTTCTGCCGATGTCTCAGGTCCTCGACCTCGCGGATCGCGGTGCGCCGCGCGAGGTCGAGCTCCCAAGGGTCAGAGCCTTGGACACGCAGCGCCTCGGGCGACAGGCCGCGCCGGCCCAGCAACTCCAGCACCACGTCGCGGTTCTCGACGACGAACTTGAGATCGAGCACGTCTGTCTCCCCCGGCGGGCGAGGATAGCACAGCGCTGCCGCGCCTGGCCGCCGTGGTAGGATTTCAGCGTCATGGCCCCGATTGCCCGCCGCGCCGTACGCAAGGCCGTCTTTCCCGCTGCCGGCCTCGGCACGCGCTTCCTGCCTGCCACCAAGGCTCAGCCCAAGGAGATGTTGCCGCTGGTCGACAAGCCCATCATTCAGTACGTGGTCGAGGAGGCGGTCGCCTCAGGCCTGACGAACATCATCATCGTCACCGGACGCGGCAAGAACGCCATTGAGGACCATTTCGACGTCTCCTACGAGCTCGAGCATTGGCTAGCGGAGCGCGGCAAGACCGACCTGCTCGAGCTNNGCCGTCATGCTCGGCGACGACATCATCGACAGCGAGGTGCCGTGCATGCGACAGATGCTCGACGTCTTCGAGCGCCAGCAGGCACCGATCGTGGCCGTGCACAGCGTCCCCCGAGCTGAGGTCTCCTCCTACGGCATCATCGCCGGACAGCCACTCCAGGAAGACGGCCGCGTCTACCGCGTCAGCGATCTGATCGAAAAACCTCGGGCCGACGAGGCACCCAGCGATCTGGCCATCATCGGGCGCTACGTCCTGACGCCGGACATCTTCTCCNNTTCGAAGGCGTGCGCCATGACGCAGGCAACAAGCTGGGCTTCCTCAAGGCAACGGTCGAGTTCGCCTTGAAACGACCGGACCTGGGCGCAGCGTTTCGTGACTACCTGCGCATGCTCCGTCCTTGACGAGCGCTTCTCTGCCGGCTCCGGTTGACACGCAGCGCGTGCCCGTGGCAGCCTGTGAGCGCTCGGCAGGTACCTTGCGATGAAGATCTTGATCGTTGGCAACGGCGGACGCGAACACGCGCTCGTCTGGAAGATCCGCCAGAGCCCACTGGTCAAGGAGATCTACTGCGTTCCCGGGAACGCCGGCATGGCCGAGCTCGCCGACTGTGTGCCCATCGAGGCCACCAACATCGTCGAGATCGCGGACTTCGCCGAGACGGTCAAGGCCGACCTCACCGTCGTCGGCCCTGAGCTGCCGATGGTGCTGGGCATCGCGGATGAGTTCCAGCGCCGCGACCTGACGATCTTCTGCCCGACGCGTGCCGCAGCAGAGCTGGAAGGCTCCAAAGCGTTCGCGCGTGAGTTCATGGATCGGCACCACATTCCGGCCCCGCGCTTTGCGCTGTGCAGCTCCCAGGCGGAGGCCCACGAAGTCATCGGGTCAGGCCGTCTGGGGTTCCCGCTGGTGGTCAAGGCCGACGGGCTGGCGGCAGGCAAGGGCACGGTAATAGCCGAGAACCCGGACGCGGCCCGCGAAGCTGTCGACGCGATGATGGCTGAACGACGCTTCGGCTCGGCTGGCGATCGGGTCGTGCTGGAAGAGTGCTTACAGGGCGAAGAGGTCTCCTTCCTGGTCTTCTCCGACGGATCGCACGTCGTCCCGATGGTCTCTGCCCAAGATCACAAACGCGCCTACGACGACGACCAGGGCCCGAACACGGGCGGCATGGGCGCAGTATCGCCCGCGACGAACGTCTCGCTTGACAGTCACAAGCGGATCATGCAGGAAGTGATCGTGCCCACGGTCGCAGGCATGGCCGCCGAGGGGCGCCCCTTTCGGGGTGTGCTCTACGCCGGCCTGATGATGACCGCGCAGGGTCCGAAGGTGCTCGAGTTCAACGCGCGCTTTGGGGACCCTGAGACACAGGCGATCCTGGCTCGCATGCGATCCGACATCGTGCCGCTGCTGCTCGACGTGGCCCGTGGACAGCTGCGCGACACGAAGATCGAGTGGGCCAAGGAACCGGCGGTCTGCGTTGTCCTTGCCAGCAAGGGCTATCCGGACGCGATCGAGACGGGCAAGA
>PMCG01000255.1:915-2633 GCA_003155335.1 Acidobacteriota bacterium | reverse complement strand
TCGTCACGCGCCTGCCTGCCAACGACCTGGGTGAGGCCTGTATCGCCTTCCTGCGCTCGTACGGCGTGCGAACCGACCACATCGTGCGCGGCGGTGAGCGACTGGGCATCTACTTCCTCGAGACGGGCGCGGCTCAGCGCGCGAGCAAAGTCGTCTACGACCGCGCCGGGTCCNNGCCTGGCCACGATTCAGCCGGGCATGGTGAACTGGCAGGCCGCCTTCGAAGGCGCAGACTGGTTCCACTGGACGGGTATCACGCCGGCCGTCTCCCGGGGCGCCGCCGAGGCCTGCCGCGAAGGCGCCCAGGTCGCCCGGCGCATGGGCCTGACGGTCTCGTGCGACCTGAACTTCCGCGCCAAACTTTGGACGTGGGGCCAGTCGGCAGGTGAGGTGATGACGGAGCTGGTCGCGCTGTGTGACGTGGCGATCGGCAACGAGGAGGACGCCGACAAGGTCTTCGGCATCAAGGCCCCGAAGGCGGACGTGAGCGCTGGCAAGGTGGAGGCCGACTCGTACCGTCACGTCTGCCGCGCGCTGGTCGAACGTTTCCCGAACCTCAAGACGGTTGCCATCACGCTGCGCGGATCGCGCTCGGCCAGCCACAATACGTGGTCGGGCGTGATGCTGCACCGCGGCGAGCTCTACGCGGCGCCACAGTACGACATCATTCCGATCGTGGATCGCGTGGGCGGCGGCGACGCGTTCGCGGGTGGGCTGATCCACGGCCTGCGCAAATACGCGAGCGAGCCCGAGCAGGCGCTCCGTTTCGCCGTTGCCGCGTCCTGCCTCAAGCACAGTATCGTCGGCGACGTCAACGCCGTGACGGCGGCCGAAGTCGAGCGGCTCATGGCAGGGGATGCGTCGGGTCGCGTCTCGCGCTGACGCGTCCTTCGCCCCCGAGGAGGAGAAATGGCGCGCTTCATGCGATTGGACGTTCTCAACGCGACTCTGGACAGCGGGCTGGTCCCGCTCTTCTACGACGACGAGGCGAAGACGGCCATCGAGGTCGCCTCAGCCGTGGCCCGCGGCGGGGCACGAGTCCTGGAGTTCACGAACCGCGGCGAGAAGGCGTATCCGGTATTCACTGCGCTGGTCGAGCACCTCGCCAGGGCGAACCCGGACCTGATCCTCGGCGTTGGCTCGATCGTGGATGCGCCGACGGCGGCGCTCTACGTCGCGAGCGGCGCCAGCTTCATCGTCGGGCCCAGCTTCAGCCCCGAGCTGGCGCGCCTGTGCAACCGGCGCAAGATCGCCTACATACCAGGCTGTGCCACGGCGACCGAGATCGCCACGGCCGAAGAGGCCGGCGTGGAGATATGCAAAGTCTTCCCGGGCGAGTCGGCTGGCGGCCCCGGGTTCGTCAAGGCCGTGATGGCGCCCTGCCCGTGGCACCGTTTGCTTCCGACGGGCGGCGTGGACGCCAGCGAAGCGAGCATCTCGGAGTGGATCAAGGCCGGGGCGGCGGCCCTCGGCATGGGGTCGAAGCTGATCACGGCCCAGACCGTCAAGGCGCGCGACTGGGACAGTCTCAGCGGCAAGGTGGAGCAGTGCCTCGGCTGGATCAAGAAGGCGCGCGGCGTGCCCGGTCTACCCGCACGGTAAGACGACAGGCGACCCTCAACCCCTGAGCTTCGCCTCCAACTCGGCCCAGCGGGCGTAGAGTTGGTCGACAGCAGCCTGGGCCTGCGCGAGGGCATCGTGACGCTCCGTCAGAGCCA
>PMCG01000255.1:0-899 GCA_003155335.1 Acidobacteriota bacterium | reverse complement strand
CTTGCGGGCGTGCGCTGCTCGGCCGCCTCGCGCTGGCCCAGCTCCCACTGCGCATAGTCGGCGTAGAACGTGGCGCTGCCTCGGCCGTCGAGGGCGAGGAGCTGTGTGGACACGCGATCGAGCAGATAGCGATCGTGGGTGACAAGCACCAGCGCGCCGCCGAACTCGAGCAGGCTTTCCTCGAGTACCTCGAGGGTGGGGATGTCGAGGTCGTTGGTGGGCTCGTCGAGCAGCAGGAGGTCGGCCGGCTCGAGCATCAGCTTGGCGATCAGGACGCGCGCCTGCTCACCGCCCGAGAGCCGGCCCACGGGGGTGTCGAGCTGTTCGGATTGAAAGAGGAAGCGCTTGGCCCAGCCTGCGACGTGGAGCGACTGTCCTTGATGGACGACCGCGTCGCCGAACGGCGCCAGTGCGCGCCGCAGTGGGACGGCCGGATCGAGCTGGGCACGGTGCTGATCGAAGAGCACGATCTTGAGATTCTCCGCGTGCGCAATCGAGCCGGAGTCGGGCGCGTCGAGGCCGGCCAGAAGGCGTAGGAGCGTCGTCTTGCCGCTGCCGTTCGCGCCGAGCAGCCCGAGGCGCTGTCCGGGCGCGAGCACGAGGTCCAGGCTGCGAACGATCTCTCTCTCGGCGAATCGCCTCGTCACGCCTTTGGCCACCACCAGTCGCTTGGTCCTGCGCTCGGTGCCGGAGAAGTCGATGCCGACCGCGGCCGTCTGTGTGCGTGCGTCAAGGTCCTGGAGCTCCTGCCGAAGGCGCCCGGCTTCGTCGATGCGCGCCTGGGCCTTGCGCGTGCGGGCCCGCGCCTTGCGCGAGAGCCACACCAGCTCGCCGCGCACGCGGTTGCGCAGGGATTCCTGATAGGACGCCTGGCTAGAGAGCAGCTCGTCCTTCTTCTC
>PMCG01000165.1:1308-3150 GCA_003155335.1 Acidobacteriota bacterium | reverse complement strand
GCGCCTCGTCGCGGGAGAACCAGGCGACCTCGATGCGCTCGTCCGGGTCGGGCCGAATGGGTACGGGACGCAACACGGTCGCGCGGAAGAGGTGCATGACCTCGTCGCAGAAGCCGGGGCTGGTGAAGTAGGTCAGGAGCGGCTCGAGCTGCGCGGGGGACAGGCCCGTCTCTTCCTCGAGCTCGCGGCGGGCCGCATCCGAGGGTCGCTCGCCGGGATCGAGGCGGCCGGCGGGCAACTCCCACAGCAGCTCATCCACCGGGTAGCGGTACTGGCGCACGAGCGCCACCTTCTTGTCCTCACCGACCGCGAGGACGCCGACCGAGCCGTCGTGGCGCGCGATCTCCCTCTGGGCGCGCACTCCACCCGGCTCCTCGACTTCGTCGAGGTCCACAGAGAAGATGCGTCCTTTGTAGAGCCGTCTGGACGACAGGCAGCGTGCGAGACCCATAGTTACCTGCTTGCGGCCACATGATAGGCCGATTTGGCAGTCACGGGAAGGTGGAGCGGCCGGGCTTGGCGTGGGGGCGCAACGCCGCGAGAAGTCGCTGCAGGTCCTCCGGCAGGGGACTTGCGAAGGCCAGGCGTTCGCCGGTCATCGGATGGGCAAACGCCAGTCGTGCGGCGTGCAGTGCGGGCCTTGGAAAGCAGGCGACGGCATCGCGAGCTTCCATTTCCCGACAGGCGGGCGTTCTTCGGCCGCCGTACAACGCATCGCCGATGAGCGGGTGCGCGCGGGCAGCCATGTGGACGCGCACCTGGTGCGTGCGACCGGTGTGGATGCGCACNNCGCTGGCGGTGGCGCGGGTCGCGGGCGATGGCAGCGTCCACCACGCCATGTGGCGGACGCGGCACGCCATGGACGACGGCCAGGTACTCCTTCTCGACCGTGCGGCCGGCGAACTGCCGCGCAAGCTGGCGATGTGCCTGATCGTCCTTGGCCACCACCAGCAGTCCGGAGGTGCCCTTGTCGAGGCGGTGCACGATGCCGGGACGCAGGACGCCTCCGATGCCGGAGAGATCGTGCACGTGGTGCAGAAGGGCGTTGACAAGCGTGCCGCGCGTCACGCCGGCGCCCGGATGCACGACCATGCCAGCAGGCTTGTCGAGCACGAGGAGATGCGCATCCTGGTGAACGATCGTAAGGGGCAAGTCCTCGGGCTGGGGCAGAGCGAGAACAGGATCGGGCAGGTGAAGGTCGATGCGCTGGCCGTCACGTATCCGCGCGGAAGGCCGGCGCGCGTCAGCGCCGTCGATCTGGACAGCCCCGTCGGCGATGAGGGCTTGGAGGCGGGCCCGGCTCTGTTCAGGCAAGTGCCGCGCCAGCCACACATCCAGGCGCGCTCCCGCATCACCGGTGTCCACGACGAGGGAGACGAAAGACGGCACGCGCGGACGCCGTTCCTCTAGCCGGAGCTAGACCTCGGGCGGCGGGGCGGCAACGCGCTGGCGCTTCCAGATTCGAGGCAGGATCGCCAGCACGCCCAGCACCACCAAGATCGCGATGAACTGCGAGGTCGACAACGCGCCTTTCAGGACGCTGCCGCGGTCGTCGCCGCGGAAGAACTCGATGACAAAGCGAAGGGCCGCGTAGCCGACGAGATAAGTGGCCACAACTTGCCCGTGAAAGCGCTTGCGCGGCGCCAGCCAGAGCAGCGCGAAGAAGAGCGCCAGCGTCGCCACAGACTCATAGAGCTGCGTGGGGTGGACCGGCACGTCCAGCGGCGTCCCGACGGTCCGCTGGGCGATCGGGTTGCGGAAGGTGATCGCCCAGGCAGAGTCGGTGGGTTTGCCGAAACAGCAGCCCGCCGCGAGGCACCCGAGTCGTCCGATAGCCTGCCC
>PMCG01000165.1:0-1271 GCA_003155335.1 Acidobacteriota bacterium | reverse complement strand
CCAGACGACCCAGGCGCGCCTCGCGTAGCGCCGGGCGAGATGCGCCGCGACCGGCAGCGTCAGCAATAGGCCGCTCAGAACCCAAAAGAGCGCGTGCACGAAAGGCGAGCAATGACGCCAGTCCACGATGATCAGTGCCATCTTGCCGCCGACAATCCCGGCGAGCAGCACGTAGACGGAGAGGTCAGTGACTCGCGCACGGTCGAGCCCAGCCCGGGCCGCCTGCACGCCCGCCACCCACAGCGCCACCAGGAAGGCACAAGCGAGCAACACGCCGTAGGTGTGTAGGGTGAGGCCGCCAATTGTCAGGAGATCGGGATACATCTAGCTCCTCCTCGCCGACTCGGCGTCGGCGGTTTCGGCCTGAGGTTGCCCCTCGGATGGCTGCGGCTCGCGCAGCATGTCGAGGATCAGGAGACACACGCCGACGGAGATGGCGGAGTCGGCGACGTTGAACATCGGCCAGTGGTGGGACTTCCAATAAACATCGACGAAATCGATGACGTAGCCATGCACAAGGCGATCGATCAGGTTGCCGAGAGCCCCACCCAGGACCAGGCCTAGGGCGGTCTGCACCCAGAATCGCCGCACGGGTATGCGCAGGGCGACGAAGAGCATCGCGCCGAAGACCACTGCGTTGACCAGTGGGAAGACCACGTCCTGTAGCGGCAGGCCGCCGGTCGATAGCAGGCCAAAGGCGCCGCCGCGGTTGCGCACGTACGTGAGCTGGAGCAGGCCCGGGATGATGGGATGGCTTTCGTGCAGGACCATGGTCCGATCGATGAGGCGCTTCACCACCTGGTCCAGCACGACGATCACGCCGACGAGCGCGAGATAGGAGACACGCAGGCGTCGCGCGGATGTCATCGGACCTCCAGGACGTCAACGCAGCGCGGACACAGGGCCGGCGAAGCGCCGGGGGCACTCGCGGAATAGGTCCAGCAGCGCTCGCATTTGACGCCATCTGCCCGGGCCACCTCGACGGTGAGGGGCCCTGCGCCTGACTGGAGCTCGACGCGGCTGACGATGAGGAGATTGGCCAGGTTGCCAGGGAAGACCTTGCCGGTCTGCTCGTAGCGCTTGAGTGGAGCGAGCTCGACATCGCCGCCTTGGAGGCGAACGCGGGCCTCGAGACTCGATGCGATCTTCCCTGCCGCCCGTGCTTCCTCGAGAGCCTTGGTGACCACGGTGCGCGCGGCGATCAGCTTCTCCCAGACGGCCAGCAGATCCTCATCCGGCGCTTCGGCGGACGGGAAGCGTTCGAGGTGCAC
>PMCG01000162.1:5748-5908 GCA_003155335.1 Acidobacteriota bacterium | reverse complement strand
ACGAGCCGCTCGACCTCCGGCAGCTGCACCCCAACCTTGAGCGGTCTCGTCATGCTGGCGAGTCTATCTAGGGATGAGCGCGAGGGCTTCGATCTCGACCAGCGCGCGCGGGTCGACCAGCCCAGCCACCTTGACCAGCGTGCTCGCCGGATATGGCTCA
>PMCG01000162.1:4622-5716 GCA_003155335.1 Acidobacteriota bacterium | reverse complement strand
TCGCTCGCGAGCTGCCCCGAGATGACCAGCAGGTCTGCGCCGGGCAGCGGGATGCGCGCGACGTGGCTGTATGGCCCCACCGGGGGCTCCATGAGCGGTGGGTTGAAAAGATCTGCATTCATCGGCTGGACCACCTCTTCAGGTAGCGCTCGACCTGAACAACGTCGCCCAGGCCATCGAGATAGGCGAGGCCGGTCTCGAACTGCGTCCGGTCACCGTCGAGGAGAGCGAGCTCGCACCTTGTGCGGGCTGCATACGGACCTGCATTCGATTTCTCGTAAATGGACATCGCATTCTCCAGTGCGGCGCGGTTGTTGGTGCTGAGGCCGATGGCGCGCTGAATTTCCGCCTCGAGGATGACCGCACCGTCGCGTTGCGCTCGCTCGAGGCCGCGCAACAAATCCTGCTCGGCGAGAAAGACCTGTGCGTCATTGCATACGGCGAGCGCCAGAGCGTGCGTCTCAAGCTCGGTCTCGCCGCCCCCCAACGCTTGACGTTCGAGTGCCGCTGCCAACTCGCGAACGTCGCCGCGCTCGATCATTCGCGCCACCTGGAAGCGAGGAGTCTGCTCGAAATTGCTCGCGATCGCTCGGATGACGGCGGCCGAGGAGGAAATGTGATCCGCATCACGTCGAGCACGAGCGACTATCAATCCCGCCGCGAAGCCTCGTGCCGCGTAGCCCGCGGCCGGCTGGCCCGCGTCGTGCCAGAGTCGAACACCGTGATCGGTGGCAACAAGAGCGGCGTCCCATTTACCGAGCAGCAGCAGGATCACCGCTCGCCAGGCGACAAGGTGCAGCGTCCATTCAAGGGCCTGCCCCGGCTGCACCACCGCCATGCCCGCCTCAGATACCTGGTCACCTTCATCGAGGGCACCTGCCACGGCAGCCGACCAGGCAGCTGCCGCAAAAGCGTCGACGCGCTCGAGCAGGGATAGCCGGCTGCCCATTGCGATGCGCTGCATGCTCAGCCGCTTGGCCTCATTCCACTGGCCTCGCTCTTGGGCGATTGAGGCAAGGGCGTCCAGGGCCGCGCTCTGAAGGTTGGCATCGTCAAGGGCACGAGCCATTTGAAGGGCCTGATCGGCAGACTCC
>PMCG01000162.1:0-4578 GCA_003155335.1 Acidobacteriota bacterium | reverse complement strand
GCTCCGTGCAAGCGCATCTCCACCATCAGACTCTTCGCAATGACGCGCAATTGGAAATCCGGAGGGCGGTCGCCAGCCGCGCCGAGCTCGAGTGCCTTGTTATAGAGATTCATCGAAGCATTCCCGCTGATCTCCACGTCGCCGAACAGCTCGTATAGCTCGGGTAGATCCTGCGGCCGAGCGAACTCGAGCGCGGCTGCGACATGCGCCCGCGCTTCCACCGTCGCTGCCGCAGACTGGGCGGCTTCGGCCGCGCGAATTAGCCAAACGCGCGCCTCATCGCGCAACTCGGCGGCTTCGTCGAGCTCCATTGCGGTTGCGAGTGTGGCCGCCTCGCGATAGTGATAGGCGATCAGCTCGGCGAGGGCTTCCTCGCGGCCCGTGGCTCTGCTTTGCAACCATCTGCCGGCTGAGGCATGGAGCCCCGCCCTCGTCGCGCGCGCAAGTGTTGAGTAGGCGACCTCGCGGATGACGATGTGTCGAAAGGAGTAGCCGTCCGCTCCCGTGGGGCGCACAAGATCGCGCTCGCTCAGGCTCTCTGAAATCCGCGCGACGGATTCCCGGCCGACTTCGTCGCGCCCGATGAGCGCCGCCACGCCCTGCGGTCGAAATGTGCGCCCGAAGACCGAGCCCACGCGCAACACTTCCCGTTCGTCGTCGGGCAGCTCGTCGAGACGAGCGAGAACGGTTGCCTGGACCGTGTCGGGCAAGCGGGCCAAGGCAGCCTCGATCTGCACTGGATCGTCGAATGAGCGCACTCGCTCGTACACCGAGCTGATGATTTCGCCGGCGAAGAAAGGGTTGCCTTCGGCCCGCGAGACGACGGCTCTGACAAGCCCGTCGGGAGCACCTTCGGCAAGAGTGCGAACGAGCTGCTCCGTGGCTCGATCATCAAGGGGCTCGAGCGCAATCGTGACGTTGTTGCGGCGACCGCCGCCCCACGTGGGTCGTCTATCCAGTAGCTCTGGCCGGGCGAGAGCGATGAGCAACGCGCGCGTGTCGCCGCGCGGCTGAAGCACGTACTCGAACAGGTCCAGGAGCGTATCGCTCGACCAGTGCACGTCCTCGATGGCAACGACGAGCGGCGTCTTGCGGCCGGCCGCCTCTATGAAGGTCCGCCAAGCCGAGAAGAGCGCAGCCCGATCCGTCGTCTCTACATCTGCCTCGCCGATGGTGGAGGCGAGCAACATGCCCACCTGGACGTGATCCTCTACCTCTGAATCAGAAAGCCATCTGACGATCGCTTCGCGGATCTCGTCCGGCGGCGCATCCTCGTCCAGGCCCACGATCCGGAACAGCACGGCGCGCAGCGGCCAATACGTCAGACGTTGGCCGTACGGCAAGCACTGCGCGACGGCGACGCGGGCGGCCGGAGCGCTGATCCTGAGGCGATCGAGAAATTCCTCCAGCAGCCGTGTCTTGCCCGTCCCCGCCGGCGCGATGACACTGACGAAGAAAGGCCGCTGCTCGTCAAACGCGCGCGCCGCGACGAGATCGAGCTGCGTCAGATCTGCGTCTCGGCCAAAAATGGGAGTTCGGCCGCCAGCGGAATGAGCGCGACCGAGCATCTCGCTTACCGAAAGCGGCTCCGACTTGCCCTTCGCCTCAACCAGCTGGGCTGATCCAAACCGGAACTCCGAGCGCGCCGCGCGAACCGTGCGCTCTCCGGCAACGATCGACCACGGTGCGGCCGCCTGCTGGATGCGCGCGGCAACGTTGACCGCGTCTCCAGTCACGAGAAAGTCGTCACTTTCCGGGGAGTGGCTGGCGATGACGTCGCCGGTGTTGACACCCAGCCTGATGGGCATGCGCTCGCCCAGGCGCGGATCCGACCGGACGCGGTCGCGCAGCTCCATCGCCGCGGACAGAGCACGCACGGCGTCATCGCCATGAGCGTGGCGTACGCCGAAGACTGCCATCACGGCATCGCCAATGAATTTCTCGACGGTGCCGCCATGCGCTGCCACGACATCCTTGGCGATCGAGAAGTAGCGCGACAACAGCGCCCGCAGATCCTCCGGATCCAAGGCCTCACCGAGCGCGGTCGAATCTGTCACATCGGCGAAAAGGACGGTCACGACCCGGCGTTCGTCGCTCATCTCAATTGGAGTCTACGAGGCGACATGCACCCGACGGGTAGGATGGGTGCCTGCCACCACGCAGGTGCCGGCCCTCCGACTCGTGAGTAAGCCATGACCGACACCGGGTTTCTAGTCACGCTCGCCCTCGCGCTCATTGCCGCCACGATCGGTGCGGCAATTGCAGTGCGCCTGGGCCAGTCCGCGATCCTGGGCTACGTCGCTGCCGGGGTGCTCATCGGGCCGTACACGGCAGGGCCCATCGCGGACGCGCACACTGTGGCCGCCCTGGCCGACGTGGGCCTCGTCTTTCTGCTGTTCGCGGTCGGGCTCGAACTGTCAATCCGCGACCTCATCCGCGTGCGGCGCATCGCCTTCGTCGGCGGCGCCGTCCAGGTCGCCGCGTCGGTGGCGCTGGGCTATGTCGTAGGCGTCGCCCTCGGCTTCAAGCCGCTCGAAGCGCTCTTCTTTGGTGCNNCTGGGCTGGACGGTGCTCCAGGATCTTTCGACAGTCGTCCTGGTCGTGCTCCTGACCGCGCTCGCACAGGGCGGCGACCTGACCGTCGATGTGGCGATTGCCACGGGCAAGGCACTCGTCTTCCTGGCGCTGCTGCTACCACTCGGGCTGTACGTGCTGCCGCGCCTGTTCGAGCGCGTTGCGGCGCTGCGCAGTCGCGAGGTCTTCGTCCTGGCCGTAGTCGCAGTCGCGTTGGGCACGGCCTATATCAGCGAGCTGTTCGGCCTGTCGCTCGCCCTGGGCGCTTTCCTGGCCGGCCTGCTCGTCAGCGAATCCGACATCAGCCACCAGGTCTCGAGCGAGCTCGGGCCACTGCGCGACGTCTTTGCCGGGGTCTTCTTCGTGTCCATCGGGATGCTCTTCAACCCCGCCTTCGTGCTCGCCGCGGCCGGCCTCGTGGCAGTGGCGGTGATCCTGATCGTGCCCGTCAAGGCTGCGCTCGTGGCGGGCATGTCACGGCTGCTGGGCGCGCCCGGCCGGAGCGCGATCCTGGCCGGTGTCACGCTCGCCCAGGCGGGTGAGTTCTCGTTCCTGCTCGCCCGCTTGGGCGCCAGCCAGGGCGCTGTGGGCGACATCATGTTCAGCCTCATGCTTGCCGCCGCGGCGTTGAGCATCGTCATCTCGCCCTGGCTGGCGCGCTACGCCCCAACGGCGTTGCGCGAGATCGACCGGCGCCGGCCGTTGAGCGCCGCTGATCTTGAGCCCGTCGCGCCCGCGGCGTCAGAGCGTGCCCCGCGCCGCTATGCCGTGCTGTGCGGCTACGGCCGCGTCGGGCGCCTGGTGGGTGCGGCACTAGAGCGGCGCGGCTTCCCGTTCGTGGTCATCGAGGCGGATCCGCGCATCTGCCGCGACCTGCGCGCGCGCGGCGTGCCCGTCGTCCAGGGCCTGGCCGAGAACGAGCGCAACCTCGATCGCGTTGAGTTTGCGCGCGCGCAGGTCGTCGTCGTGACCCTGCCCGACCCGATCGCGCTGCGCCAGGTAGTCCACCACGTCCGCCGCGAGCACCCGCGCGTGCCCATCATCGCCCGCGCCAGAAGCGCATCTGACCGGGACATGCTCGAGCGCGAGGGAGCCGGGGAGATCGTCGTGGCCGAGACGGAAGTCGCGCTCGAGATGGCGCGCTTCACCCTGGGCCGGCTGGGAGTCAGCGGCCCGGAGACCGCCGCGATCGTCCAGGGGCTGCGCCGCCGGACGGGCTGACGGCCGCGGCTAGTAGGCGCCCTGGGTGCGAATGCTGTCAGCCGCCGCCCGTGGCTGGGGCAACAAACGGCGCTCCAGGACCGCTCCACCGGCCTCGAGCTGGTCGAGGTCGATGGTCAGGACATCAGGCGTTTGCATCGGGCGCGCCAGCAGGTAGCCCTGTCCGGCGGTCATCCCAAGCTCGCGCACCGTGTGCAGCTGGGCGGCCGTCTCGAGCCCCTCGGCGATGACCGACGCGCCCCACCGGCCGGCCAGGTCGCGCAATGAGCGCAGCACCGCGCGCGAGGAGTCGCGCTGCGCACCTTCCTGGACGAGCGACAGGTCGATCTTGACGATGTCAAAGCGGAACTGGGACAGCAGGCGCAAGCCGGCATTGCCGGCGCCGACGTCGTCGGCCGCGATGCGCAGGCCCGCCCGTTGCATGGCCTTCAAGGCCACCTGGAGACGGCCGATGTCCTCGACCTTCTCGCGCTCGGTCAGCTCGACGACGACGCGCTCGGGCGCGATGCCGTGCCGGCCGAGGATGGCCAGCAGTGCGTCGGTTGAGAAGTGCGGCGCCTCGATCGTCCGTGGCGAGATGTTAATCGTCAGCAGCTGATCGGTTGGCATCGAGCGCGCGCCGGCGATTACTGCATGCAGGCAGGCGAGGTCGAGCTCGACCGTGCGGCCGACCGTCTCGGCGGCGCTAAACATCGTGCCCGGATCGGTAAAGCCCGACTCGGGCGCGGGGCGCGACAGCCCTTCGAAGCCGATCACACGCCCGTTCGAGAGATCGACGATGGG
>PMCG01000124.1 GCA_003155335.1 Acidobacteriota bacterium | reverse complement strand
TCGATGCCGGCGTAGATGTCTTCCGTGTTCTCGCGAAAGATGACCACGTCCACGTCTTCCGGCCGCTTCACTGGGCTCGGTACGCCTCGAAAATGCCGCACCGGTCGCAGACAGACGTAGAGGTCGAGCTCTTGCCGCAGCGCAACGTTGAGCGAGCGGATGCCGCCGCCGATCGGTGTCGTCAGCGGTCCCTTGATGCCGACCAGGCATTCCCGGAACGCTGCCAGCGTGGCGGCCGGCAGCCACTCCCCGACGAGATTGAACGCCTTCCCGCCTGCCAGGACCTCCCACCAGATGACCTGCCGCGCGCCCGCGTAGCAGCTCTCGATAGCCGCGTCGAAGACGCGTCGCGACGCGCGCCACACGTCACGCCCGATCCCGTCGCCCTCGACGAACGGAATCAGGGGCCGCGCCGGCACACTCAAGTGCCCATCGCGCATCGTCATCCGTTCGCCGTCGGCGGGTCTCGCGAAAGACGCCTCGGCCATTCCTGAACGCCTCCGTTAGATTCGCGCCCGTTCGACCGGACGCCCAAACTCGGCCGCCGCTTAGCCCAGCGTCAGCGCNNTCGGCGTCGACCTCGAGCAGCATCAGCGCGCCGGTGCCGGGCTGCCTTCCCACCGTCATGCGCGCGATGTTGATGGCGCGCTTGCCCAGGTGCGTGCCAATGGCCCCGACCACGCCGGGCGTGTCGTCGTTGCGCACCAGTAGCAGGTGGCCTTGCGGGATGGCGTCGATCTCTACCCCGTCCAGCTCGACCAGGCGTTGGTGGTTGCCGCCGAAAAGCGTGCCGGCCACCGAGTGCACTTGATTCCCCTGCTGGACGCGGACCTCCATCAGATTGGAGAACGCCACCGGCGTCGCTGAGGAGGACTCGCTGGTCAGCACGCCGTGTTCCTTTGCCAACGCCACGGCATTGACGATGGTCACGCTCTCCTTGAGCAGTAGCTTGAGCACGCCCGTCGCAGCCGCTGCCAGGATCGGTTTTGCGTCCAGCTCGTTCAGCTCGCCGTACAGATTCAGCTCGATGCGCTGCGGCACCACCGCCATCATCTGGCCCACCAGAGAGCCCAGGCGCTCAGCCAGCATCATCGCGGGCCGCATCTGGTCGTTGAGATCGCCTGTGAGCGAGAAGAAGTTGACCGCCTGCTGGATGACACCGCTCTTCAGGAAATCGCGCACCTGCACGGCGATGTCCGTGCCGACCCGCTCTTGCGCCTCGGCCGTCTGGGCCCCCACGTGCGGCGTGGCCAGTACCTTCGGGTGCTTCGCCAGCCGCCAGTCCTTCGGCGGCTCGCTCGTGTGCACGTCGAGGGCCGCGCCAGCGACCTTGCCGCTGTCAAGGGCCTCGAGCAGGGCCTCGTCGTCGATCAGCTTGCCGCGCGCGGCGTTNNCTGCAGCGAGACGAACGGATCGTAGCCCACCACTTCCATGTTGAACGCGCGACAGCGCGCCGCCACTTCACGGCCGATGCGGCCGAGACCGACGATGCCGATGCGTTTCTTCTGCAGTTCCACGCCGGCGAACGACTTGCGGTCCCACTTCTCCGACTTCATCGACGCATCCGCGCCGCCGATGTTGCGCGCCAAGCCGAGCAGCAGTGCCATGGTCAGCTCAGCCGTCGAGACCATGTTGCCTTGCGGCGAGTTCATGACGATGATCCCACGCCGCGTCGCCGCCGCGATGTCGACGTTGTCCACGCCCACACCCGGCCGGCCGATGACCTTCATGTTGGCCGCAGCCTCGATCACCTCGGCGGTGACCTTGCTCCCGCTGCGGATGAGCAGCGCGTGATAGGGCGGGACCATCTTGGCCAGCTCCTCCGGCGGCGCTGCCTTCTGGTGGATGTCGACCTGCCAGCCCTCGGCGCGCAGGATCTCCGCGCCACGCGCTGTGATGCCCTCGGGTACGAGAATCTTGTAGCTCACGTTCGACCTCCCGGTTTTTCCCAGGCGTTTTGCCACGAACCTCGATCAGCCTCTGGCGCCGGTGCGCCGCAGCAGCTCACCCTGCGCGGCCGCCACGCCCTGACCGAGCTCGAACGAGTACCCCAGGCGCTTGAGCACGACTTCCAGAGTGCCGATCAGGCCCAGGATGTCGGTCACGTCGTAGTAGCCGAGGTGCGCGATGCGAAAGATCTTGCCCTTGAGCGCGCCCTGGCCGCCGGCCACGGTCGACATGTAGTCCGCCTTCAGTCCCTTGACGATCGCGCCGGATTCGATCCCCTGCGGCGGATAGAGGGCCGTGAGCGCGTCGCCGTACGCCTTGGGCGCNNAGCTTCGCCACACCGCCCAGGCCAGCGATGAAGTCGAGCGACGCCTTCAGCGCCACGATGTGCGAGATCGCCGGCGTGAAGCCGGTTTCGCCGCCTGCCTGCGACTTCCGCTCGCGCTTGAGATCGAAGTAGAAGCGCGGCGCTGTCGAGGCCTCCACGCGCTCCCAGGCGCGCTGCGACACGGAGATAAACGCCAGCCCTGGCGGCAGCGCGAGCGCCTTCTGACTCCCCACCACCACGACGTCGATGCCCCACTCGGCGGTCTCGAGCTGCATCGCGCCAGCGCCCGAGATGGCGTCCACGACCAAGAGCGTCTTCGGCCGCTTGCGAGTGATCTCAGCGAGGGCCTTCACGTCATGACACGCGCCGGTCGACGACTCGGAGAGCTGGCAGAACACGGCCTTGATCTCGGGATCGCGATCGAGCGCTGCTGCCACCTCGGCCGGAGACACAGCCTCGCCCCACTGAGCCGTCAGGCTGGTCACGTTCATGCCGTAGGACTTGCCGATCTTTTCCCAGCGCTCACCGAAGTTGCCCGCGACTAGCGCCAACATCTTGTCGCCTGGCGAGAGCAGGTTGACGACCGCAGCCTCCATACCGCCTGTCCCTGAGGAGGCGAGAACGAGAACGTCGTCCTGGGTGCGGAAGAACTCCTTCAGCCCTGCGCTGCATTCCTTGAGCAGTGCCCGGAACTCGTCCGTGCGGTGGTGGACGATGGGACGCCCCAGCGCCAACTGAACGTCAGGGTGCAACGCAGTCGGGCCCGGCGTGAAGAGTCTCGCTTTCTTGATCATTCTCGTGACCTCAGTTCAAGCGCCAACGCCGTCGGATGCGCCCGCGCAGGCAGCACGTGCGACGCCAGCGGCCGGTATGATTCGCGATCCGCAGAAGATGTGGAAAAGGCTGTGCAAACGTGCAGTCCGAAGCCACCCAAGTCTCGGCGGGACAGCCACTTCATCCGGTCTGCACTCGATGACGACAGTGTGACACCGGCACGTTCCTTGCTTTCCAGCATCCCATCCTCAACGATTGCCAACTGCACCTACGGGCACGTCCAGCGCCGCGCAGCCGCCGCGGCTGCTGGGCGCGTATTATACCGGCCTCGGTGCAAACGTCACACCGGCATGCCGGCCGGTCAGCTTTCGGCCAAGAGCGCTCGGAACGCCGCCTCGTCGATGCAGCGCACGCCGAGCGCGACGGCCTTGTCGTGCTTTGAACCCGGGTCCTTTCCCACCACGACCACCGACGTCTTTTTGGTCACGGCAGAAGTGACTCGTCCGCCCCGCAGCTCGATGGCCGCTTTGGCCTCTTCGCGGCTCATGCTGTCGAGGCCGCCCGTGAGTACGAATTGCATTCCGACAAACGGTTGTGGAGTGCTCGCCGCAGACTCCTCGGCGAGGCGCACACCCGCGGCGCCAAGGCGGTCGACCAGCCGGAGATTCGCCTCTTGCGCAAACCATTCGTGCACCGACTGAGCCACCACCGGTCCGATCTCGTACAGCGCGTCGATCTCCTCGACCGACGCACGAGCCAGCGCTGCGAGACCATGGAAGTGACGCGCGAGCAGGGTCGCCGCGCGCTCGCCCACAAAGCGGATGCCCAGGCCGAAGATCAGCCGCCGCAGCTCTCGCGTCTTGCTGGCCGCAATTTGATCGAGCAGGTTCCTGGCGCCGAGCGACTCGCCCTTCTTGGCCTTTGGAGCGAAGAGCGGCGCCAAGTCCTCGAAACGCAAGGCGTAGAGATCCGCGAAATCGCGCACTAGCCGGCGCTCCACGAGCTCACGCGCGAGGACATCGCCCAGGCCTTCGATGTCCATCGCGTTACGCGCAGCATAGTGCCTGAGTCGTTCCACCGCCTGCGCGGGACATGAGGCGTTCGGGCAGCGCCGGTCGACCTCGCCCTCTGCCCTGCTGACCGCAGCGCCGCAGGCCGGACACGACCGCGGCGCCTCCCACGGCACCGCAGCCGCAGGACGCCGATCAGGGACGACCTCGACGACCTTCGGGATCACGTCCCCGCCCTTCTCGATGACCACCGTGTCGCCGACGCGCACGTCCTTGCGTGCGACCTCTTCCTCGTTGTGAAGCGTCGCGCGGCTCACGGTGGACCCGGCCAGCAGCACGGGATCGAGATTGGCCACCGGCGTGAGCCGTCCCGTGCGCCCGACCTGGACGACGATGCTGCGCACGACGGTTGTGGCGCGTCGCGCCGGGTACTTGTAGGCGATGGCCCAACGTGGGAACTTGGCTGTCACGCCCAGCTCCTGCTGCAGCCGGAAGTCGTCGACTTTGACGACCACGCCGTCGATCTCGTACTCGAGCTGCTCGCGCTTGTCCTGCCACTCCGCGCAGAAGGTCAGCACCTCGCTCAGCCCGCGGCAGCGTCGCGACGTCGGGTTGGTGCGCAGGCCCCACGCGCGCAGCCGCTCGAGCGCTTCCCACTGGCCGCGCAGCTCCACANNAGGTCCTCCTCGGCCTCCTCGCGCTCGCGATTCAGCGCCTCGAAGCGCAGGCGTGGCAGATACACCTCGCCACGCACCTCGAGCTCGTCAGGCACGTCCTCACCCGATAGCACTAGCGGGACTGTTCGAATGGCGCGCACGTTGGGCGTCACGTCGTCCCCGCGCACACCGTCGCCGCGCGTCACGCCACGCACGAGCCGGCCGTGCTCGTAGTGCAGCGCCACCGACAGCCCGTCCACCTTGAGCTCAGTGACGTAGAGCAGCTCCCTCGAGCCCACCAGACGGAAGATGCGCGCCTCGAACTCGCGCAGCTCGTCGGCGCTATAGGTGTTGTCCAGGCTCAGCATCGGCGCGCGATGCACGAAGGAGGGGAATTCGCTCGACGGTCGCTCACCCACGCGCTGTGTCGGACTGTCAGGGGTGATCAGGTCCGGGAAGCGCCCCTCGATGTCGCGCAGCTCCCGCTCGAGCGCGTCGTATTCCTGGTCGGAAATCTCCGGCGAGTTGAGGACGTAGTAGAGGCGCTCGTGGCGCCTGATCTGCTGCCGCAGCGCCGCGGCTCGCGTCGCCGCCTCATCGCGCGTCACTGCCGTCCGCTGCCTTTCCGCCGGCCGACGCTCGGCAAAGGGCGCGTCTCTCCGCAGCCATGCCGCAACCCGCCGCGATTGTCTCAGTACTCGCGCTTGACGGTGAAGGCCGCGAGATCCGCCAACGCGCGTCGATAGGGCGAATCCTCGAAGGCCGCCAGCTCGGCGCAGGCCGTGTCGGCGTAACGCTGCGCCACGTGTCGCGCTTCCTCGAGCACACCGGACTCCTGGACCAGACGCACGATCTGCTCGCGCGGCACGCGCTCGAAGTCCTTGTCCGCCAGGACGGCCGCGACTTGCTGGACCGCGTCCGTCTTGCCACTGCGCAGCAGCAAAATTATCGGCAGCGTCACGCGGCCCTCGCGCAGGTCGCTCGCCACGGGCTTGCCCAGGCGCGCCTCGCTGCCAGTGAAATCCAGAATGTCGTCGACCATCTGGAAGCAGATGCCCAGGTTCAGACCGTACCCAGCCAGGGCGCGTGTCTCGGCGTCGCTCGCATCGCCCAGCACCGCGCCGATGCGCGCACAGGCGGAGAACAGATCGGCGGTCTTGCGCCGGATCAGGTCGAGATTCTCCGCCTCGGTCACCGTCGAGCTGGCGCGACGCGCGATCTCGATCGTCTCGCCCTCGATCATGCGCAGCGCCACCTCGGTCAGAAGCCGCACAAGCGGCACGTTCTCCGGTGCCAGCGCCATCTCAAACGACTTGGCGAACATGAAATCGCCCAGCAGNNAGCTCTGCGCCGTCGATGATGTCGTCGTGCAACAGCGTGGCAGTGTGCAGCAATTCGACGACAGAGGCGAAGAGCACGGCGCGTTCGCTGGCGTGGCCGCACATCTGCGCCGACAGCAGCAGTAGGCCCGGCCGGATCCGCTTACCGCCCCCGGCGCGCACGTAGCGTCCGATCTCGTTGACCAGCCCGACGTCCGAGCGCAGGTGCTCCTCGAGCGTGGCTTCGACGCGCAGCAAGTCCGGCTCGACTAGCGAGAGGATCTCACCCAACCCGGCGCTTCGTTCGCTCCGCACTGCCATCTCTGCGCTGGCCACGCTGATCTATCGGTAGTTGGTGAACTGCATGTCGATTCCCAGGTCGTTCGCCCGCAGCATCTGCATTACGACCTGGAGATCGTCCTTGGACTTGCCGGAGACGCGCACCTGCTCGCCCTGGATCGAGGCCTGTACCTTGACCTTGAGCTGCTTGATCAGTTTGACGATCTCGCGCGCCTTCTCCGTTGGGATACCCTGCTGCATCGCCACGCGCTGGCGCACTGTCCCCGACAGCGCCTGCTCTGTCTTCCCCCACGAAAGCGCCTTGAGCGGCACGTTGCGCTTCACCAGCCGTCCCTCGAGCACGTCGCGCACGGCTTTGAGCTTGTAGTCGTCCGACGAGCTCAGTACCAGCTCGCTCTCGCCGAGGGAGATGTCCGAACCGGTGCCCTTCAGATCGAAGCGCGTCGTGATCTCCTTCATCGCCTGCGCGATGGCATTGCGGACTTCCTGGAGATCCACCTTGCTCACGATGTCGAAAGAGCTCTCAGCCATGCTTGATCGTACCTGAAGCGCGCACGAGATCTCGCGCGCCACGACGGAAGTGCTATCCTCGCCGCTTTCACGCGTCCAAGTCAAACGACCGCCAGCGCGCGTTGCACCTGAGCCGGCAGTCTCAGAGCCGAAAGCAGCGCGCGTAATTGTCGCACGTGATCCTGCCGAGCTCGTCGAGGGCGAGATTGCGCGCCGTCGCCACTGTGCGCGCGACCTCGACGACAAAGGCCGGCTCGTTGCGGCGGCCGCGGTGCGGTGGCGGCGCCAGGTAGGGCGCGTCCGTCTCGACCAAGAGCCGATCGGCGGGCACGTCGCGCGCCACGGCGCGCAGCTCTTCCGCGCGCGGAAAGGTCACGATCCCCGAGAAGGAGACGAACATCCCCAGCTCGATCGCCGCGCGCGCCAGATCGGCGCTGCCGCTGAAGCAGTGCACCACGCCACCGACCTCCTCCGCATGCTCCTCGCGCAGGATCGCGACCGTGCGGGCCTCGGCCTCGCGCGTGTGCACGATGATCGGCAGAGCAGCCTCGCGCGCCAGCCGAATCTGCCGCCGAAAGGCCTCTTCCTGGACGTCCCTTGGGGACAGATCGTAGTGGAAGTCCAGACCGATCTCGCCGATGGCCAGGATCCGACCGGCCTGTGCCACCTCCGCCAGCTCCGCGTAGTCTTCCTCCCTGGCGAGACGCGCCTCGTGCGGGTGTACGCCGATCCCGCAGTCGAGCCCGTGCGCTGCTGCCACTTCGAGCGCACGCCGGTGTCGGCCGCTCTGGTCCATCACACCGACAACCAGCA
>PMCG01000323.1 GCA_003155335.1 Acidobacteriota bacterium | reverse complement strand
GTTGATCTTGATGCGGGCTGTGGCTTCCTTCTCGGGCATTTGAGTTCTCAGCGGCGTCGGACGAGCGGCATAGCGCTGGCGATCCTGCGGAAGCCGGCTGTTGGACTAATCCGCGGTCACCCGCGCTACTTGGATTGTAGCTCGCGGGGCGGCCGGGGGCGATTCATGAATCGCCTACATTGGGCACCTCGGTGACGGGCACGCGGGCACGCCGCGCCCCGTTCGGCGGACGGCGGCGCGTGCTCGTGAACGACGCGCGTCCCGGGCAAGCCGGGCGACGGGTGAGGATCAGGGCGGCCACGGGGGGCCGCGCCGCTACTGCCCGGCGGGGGATGGCGTTCGATGGCCGGGGGGCCGGGTGTTGGTCTTGCGGTCGGGGGTGGTTTCTGCTACTCGTTACCTCGTGCAAGACAACGCGCAAGACAAGCGGCGGCACCCTCGCTTCAGTGTCGAGGGACTCCAGGGGACGGTCATGTTCACGACGCCGGTGGAGATCGTGAACATGAGCATGGGCGGCGCTGCTGTGCGCGCGGACATGCGTCTCAACATCGGGCGCGAGTACTCGCTCAGGCTCGAGGTCGAGAGCCAGGGCCTCAGCGTCAAGGGGCTTGTGGTCTGGTCGACGCTGAGCGGCATCCGGCGCAATGATCGCGGCGAGAGCGTGTCGCAGTACTCGGCCGGTCTCAAGTTCAAGGACGTCATCTCCGACCAGTTGGAGCAGCTCCTCGGCTTCATCGACACCAACAAGGTGAATCCCGAGAAGCGCCTAGCCGGTCTGCGCTTCCGTGTGCACACCCCGGGCCGGGCCATGCTCGACACCGCGCAGGGCTACGAGGTGCTGCTCATGAGCCTCTCGGGCATGCTCATCCGCACCGAACAGGATCTCGCCCTGGACGGAGTGCACCAGATGGAGATCATCCCTGCCGGCGAAGTGCCCATCCGCTTCACCGGACGGGTCGCGTCCACGATCGAGGTGCAGGAAGACGGTCCCGCCTCTCACGAGATCGGCATCGAGTTCGTCGAGATGTCGGCCAACGATCGCGCGCGCCTCGATGCTTTCGTGGCCATGCTCGCGGCCCAGCACTAGCCACGGCCGCGCGTGGTCGCTCGAGGAGCGGCCGATCACTCCACTGCGGTTGGACCCCGGCTGGCGCGTCATGGGTGCATACTCGCTTCCTGCGGCCGAGCGGCCGCCGTGCGTTTGTTGACGCGGCAAACAGCCGCCGAATATCATTTGAGGTTCGGGCGCGATGGACGCGACGAGAACGGTGACTATGACCTCGGCGGTGACTGTCGATCAGCGGGCCACCACAGGTGCGCCGAGACGTGGCTGCGCCGAAGGAATGACGCGTGGGCTGCGCGATCTGCCCGGGGAGGAACGGCCTCGCGAGCGGCTGGCGCGCTGCGGGGCTGCGGCGCTGTCGACACGGGAGCTGCTCGCGGTGTTGCTCGGCACAGGCTCGTGCCGACGGTCGGTGCTCGATTTGGCCGAGGACCTCGCAGCGTCCGGGCTGCGCGATCTGGCAGGGCGAACGTTGCCCGACTTGGAACAGGAACATGGGCTGGGCCGGGCCAAGGCGGCGCGTCTGCTCGCGGCGATGGAGCTCGGGGGACGGGCGGCATGCGAGGCAGTCGAGGCGCAGCGCCCGAGCTTCCGCAGCCCTGAGGACTCGGCGCGCTTCCTGCTGCCGCGCTACGCAACGCGGCCGGTCGAGGTGTTCGGATTGCTCGCTGTCGACGTGCGGCATCGACTGAAGCGCGAGGCGGTCGTGTCTGTCGGCTCGTTGAGCGGCAGCGTCGTTCACCCGCGCGAGGTGTTCGCAGAGGCGATCGCGTGCCGTGCGGCCGGCGTGATCCTCTTTCACAATCACCCCTCCGGAGATCCAGAGCCGTCAGAGGAAGATCTGGCCCTGACGCGGCGCTTGGTGGCCGGCGGATCGCTGCTTGGCATTGAAGTGCTGGACCATCTCATCCTCGGGGCTGGCCGCTTTGTCAGCCTGAAGACGCGGGGGTTGGTGTGAGCCGAATCGTCTACATAGATTGCGCATCTGGCGTCGCAGGCGACATGCTGCTCGGCGCTCTGGTCGATCTCGGGCTGCCGATCGAGACGCTGCGCGCAGCATTGGCCACGTTGCCACTGCCGGGCTATCGCATCGAGAGCGCGGTGGTCCAACGAGGATCGTTCCGGGCGACGAAGGTGGATGTCGTCGTTGAGCCGCACGGGCACGGACATCATCACCACCGTGGATTGAAGGAGATACTGGCGGTTCTGGGCCAGAGCGGTCTCGATGCTGGCGTGAAGGAGCGTGCAGCCGGCCTGTTCCGTCGTCTGGCAGAGGTGGAAGCAGCGGCCCACGGGACCACGATCGAAAAGGTGCATTTCCACGAGGTCGGCGCTGTGGACTCCATCGTCGACATCGTCGGCGGCGTCTTTGGTCTGGCCTGGCTCAAGGCCGAGCGCATCGTCGCGTCGCCGCTGAACCTTGGCAGCGGTACGGTGACGATGGCCCACGGCACGTTCCCGGTGCCTGCGCCGGCGACCGCGCGCCTTGTCAAAGATGTGCCGGTCTACGGCGCTGGCGATGGCGAGCTGACAACACCCACCGGTGCGCTGCTCGTCACTGGCCATGCCCACGCCTATGGCCCGTTGCCCCTGATGCGTATCGAGAACGTGGGCTATGGCGCGGGCAGCCGCGAGACCAAGGGCCTGCCCAATGTCGTGCGCTTGATCGTCGGCGAGACTCTCGCTCAGGCCGAGTCCGGCGATCGCGTCCTGGTGCTGGAGACCGAGATCGACGACATGTCGCCGCAGTTCTGCGGTCCGCTCATCGAGCATCTTCTGGCAGCCGGTGCGTTCGACGCGTACTACACGCCGATCTACATGAAGAAGGGCCGGCCCGGAATCCAGGTGACCGTGCTCGCGGATAGCGCGCGCCGCGCGGCGATCGAGGAAGTCCTCTTCCGCGAGACGACGACGATCGGCGTCCGAAGCCAGGAGTGGGAGCGGGCCTGCCTCGAGCGCGAGATCGTGAGCGTGGACACGGCGTATGGCGTGATCCGCATCAAGCGCGCGTCGTCCGGCGGCCGCACGCTCAACGCCCAGCCGGAGTTCGACGACTGCGAGCGAGCGGCGGGCCAAGCAGGCGTGCCCGCGAAAGAGGTCTGGGCCGCAGCAGTGGCTGCCTACCGCGCCGCGCACGGCGGCTGGGAGCGCAGATGACAGGTCCTGGCCGGAAGACGTACTACCACACGACGCCGATCTACTACGTGAACGACGTGCCGCACGTCGGCCACGCCTACACGACCATCGCTGCCGATGCCATCACACGCGCTCGCAAGCTTCAGGGACATCGCGTCTTCTTTCTGACCGGCACGGACGAGCACGGGCAGAACATCGAGCGCATCGCGCGCGAGAAGGGGATCGCGGCTCAGGACTATTGTGACGGCATCGCGGCGCGCTTCGTGGCCTTGTGGCAACGCTTCGATTTCTCGTACGACGACTTCATCCGCACCACGCAAGAGCGGCACAAGCGCGGCGTGTACAAGTTCTGGGAGCGGCTGCGCAGCGCCCAGTGCCCGAACNNGGAGCCCGGCGATCTACAAGGGGCGCTACGCCGGCTGGTACTGCCCGCGCTGCGAGGCGTTCAAGACGGAGGACGAGCTGCGCCCGCCGGACAACGTCTGTCCCGACCACGAGCTCGCCTGCGAGTGGATGGAGGAGGAGAACCTCTTCTTTCGGCTGTCGGCGTATGAAAGTTGGCTGCGGGAGGAGATCGAGTCGCAGCGGCTTCTGATCGAGCCGGTCGGGCGTCGCAACGAGGTCCTGTCAGTGTTGAAGCAGGGGTTGCAGGACTTCAGTATCAGCCGCACACGCGTGAAGTGGGGCATCCCAGTGCCGGACGAGCCAGGGCACGTCTTCTACGTGTGGGTCGATGCCCTTTCGAACTACATCACGGCGCTCGACTTTGCCGAGGGCGGCACTCGCTACCGCGAGTTCTGGGAAGGCGCGGACGAGCGGCTGCACCTGATGGGCAAGGAGATCATCCGCTTCCATTGCCTGTACTGGCCGGCGATGCTCAAGGCAGCAGGCTTGCCGCTGCCGACGCGGGTGTTCGCCCACGGCTGGCTGACCAAGGGCGGCCGCAAGCTGAGTAAGACGACCGGCAACGTCATCGACGCACTCGCGCTCGTCGAACGCTACGGCGTGGATGCCGTGCGCTACTTCTTCTTGCGCGAAGGCGCGTTCGGCCAGGACTGGGACTTCACCGAGGACGCTTTCATCGGCCGCTACAACGCGGACCTGGCGAACGACCTGGGCAATCTCGTGTCCCGGGCCCTGACGATGGTCGTGCGCTACTGCGACGGACGCGTGCCGCCCAAGCCTGGCGACGGCTGGGCGCCAGCGACAGCAGGCCATGCCCACGCGCTGCACGCGCATTCGTCGGCAGAGACATCCGTCGTCTTCGCGCGTTACGAGGCTTTGGACTTCGCCGGTGCGCTGTCTGCGGTGTGGTCTTCCGTGAGCGCGCTGAACTCGGACATCGCGGTCCATGCGCCTTGGGAGATGGCCAAGAAGGCGGAGCTCCGCGACGACCTGGGCCATTTCCTGTACGAGTTACTGGAGGGCATCCGGCTGATCGCTGTCTGGGCATCGCCTGTCATGCCGCGCGCAGCTCGCGCGATCATGGCGATGCTCGGACTGGCGCCGCGTGAGATCGGGCCGAGCGACCTAACTTGGGGCGGTCTGACGCCGGGAGTGGCACTCGGGAAGATCGAGCCGCTCTTCCCGCGCATCGACGTCGAGGCCAAGGTCCGGGCCGATGCAGAAAAGACCGCGAAGGTGAAGGAGACGCGAGTGAGCGAGACACCTGTCGTGCCAGTGGGCGAGACGCCTGCCGCCGTGAGCGAGCCCAAGATCGACATTGCCGAGTTCGCGAGGGTCGACCTGCGCGTGGCGCAGATCGTCGCGGCTGAGGCGATCCCAGGCGCAAAGAAGCTGCTGAAGCTGCAAGTGAGCCTGGGCAATGAGACGCGGCAGATCGTCGCTGGCATTGCCGAGGCGTATGCACCCGAAGCGCTCGTCGGCCGTAAGATCGTGCTCGTGGCCAACCTCAAGCCAGCGATGTTGCGCGGCGTGGAATCGAACGGGATGCTGCTGGCAGCGTCGCTTGAAGGGCGCCCGGTGCTCTGCGGCTTCGACGCGGACGTGGCGCCAGGGACAAAGATCAAGTGAGNNCCGCGAGGTCGTCTTCTTCGGAACGCCTTCCGCGGAACGGTACGCAGCCTCCGGGTTTGTGTGGGAGCTCGACGGGTCAGCCTGGGCATGGGTTTCCGACGGCGCGGAGATGGCATTTCGCTGGCAAGAGGCAGTGGCGCGCGAGGTCTTTCTCGATGCAGCGGCATCGCCGGGCAACGCTGGGCAGCGAGTGAGCGTCTCCCTAAACGGTCACGACGTGGCCGCCCTTGATCTCGGCGAGACGGTCACGCGACAACGCTTCAGCCTGCCGGCCGAGGCGCAGCAGGTCGGCGAGAATCGTCTGCGCTTTCGTTTCGCCAAGACTGCGCCGCTCAGCGCCACGGACGTGCGCAAGATGGCCGCGCGCTTTGTGAGCGTGGTCGCAGCGCGAGCGGACGACGCGAGCCTCGGCGATCTCGGCGTGCGCGGCGCGCCGCCGATGTTCGCCGTGCGCCAGGAAGGGGCGCTGCGCTCGCTCGTGCAGGTGGGACCGAGCAGCATCGGCTACGGCCTGGCCTTGCCTGAGAGGGCCACGCTCTGCTTCACACCTGAGCTGGATCCGGTGGCGCGCGGCAGCGACGCACCGGTGACGATGCGCGCAACGATCGAAGCACAGTCCGGCGGCGCGCGCGATATCTGGCGACGGTCGCTGCGGGGTGGCGAGGCGACCANNGGGCGAGTGGGCGATGCGCGCCAGCAGCGCTGAGGAACGCAAGCGTGGCGAGCCCCTGCGGCGAGCGGCAGCCGGCGCCAACGTGCTCGTGATCGTGCTCGATGCGGCGCGCGCTGGGCACTTCGGCTGCTACGGCTCCACCCTCCCGCCTACGCCGGCGATCGATCAGATCGCTGCGGACGGCGTTGTCTTCGAGCGCGCATACACGCCCACGGTGAACACGCTTGGCGCGATCTCTTCTCTGTGGACATCGCAGTACTTCGACGCCCACCACCGCGGTGTGTCTTTCCTCGAGCGGCTGCCGCGCGATCGTCCGACGCTGGCGGAGATCCTCACGGCGCGGGGCGTGCGCACGTTCGGCGCCGTGGCCAACGCGATGGCCGGCGCCGCGATGGGCCTCGATCGAGGTTTCTCCGAGTTCCGCGAGATCTACAACGATCCCGAGCTTGGCAGCCGCGCCGAGGTCTTCGGCAAGAAGGTGCACGGCTGGTTCGCGGCGCACCGCCAGGAGCGGTTCTTCGCCTATCTTCACTTCCGCGAGCCGCACGTCCCATTCGATCCGCCGGCGCAGTATCGCACGATGTTCGGTCCTGACGCGCCGCTCAAGGTGACGGCGCAAGGCTGGAACGAGTGGTACGCGGCGGTCAACGAAGGCCGCATCCACCCGACCCGCGAGGAGATCGAGCATCTGGTCAGGCTGTATGACGGCAATCTGGCGTATGTCGATCACGAGGTCGGAGCCCTGCGCGCCGCGCTCGAGGCGCAAGGCGTCTGGGACCGGACCCTGGTGATCATCATGGCCGACCACGGCGACCAGCTCTACGAAGACGGCTACGTGGGGCACAGCGCACAGGTGCGCGAGGAGAGCGCACGTGTTCCGCTCATTGTGCATTTCCCGGCTGGCCGCGGGCCGCACGGCCTGCGAGTGCCAGCGCTGGTCGATCTGACCGACGTCGCGCCCAC
>PMCG01000024.1:1986-28032 GCA_003155335.1 Acidobacteriota bacterium | reverse complement strand
GATCACGGCGAATATAGCACCTCACGCGATGCCGTCGAGCGAAGGGAGTTGACAGTGCGGTGACGGCTCGACTATGTTGGTTTCAAGATCTCCGTGGTACTGGAGGGTGAGTGGATCTTCAGAGACAACGTGCCCTGTGTCGCTTCTACCGCGAGGAATTCGAGCGGCACCTTGACTTCCTACGCGACGGCGGATTCATCGGAAGCGAAACACGCGTCGTCGTCGATCCGGTCTTTCAACGCTTCCTCGACGACATGGACAGAGTCTGTGGGCGCGTCGAGTTCCCCATGCTGGCCGAGACGCTGCTGCGCAACTTGGATCTGCTCAGCGGACTCAGCGGCGTCGAATCCCGCACGAGCCACTGACCGGCGCCTGAATCCAAACGCGACCGACGCTGCGCGCTAGGTCCCTTCGCTCTCGATATCAACCAGTTCGAAAGGCGTCGCGCCCTCGAAGACCACGCCGTTGGCACCACGCACAAGCACGGCCGTGGCAACCGGCAGACGCCACTCCCGCTCCATTGGCCCGACCGCCAACGTCTCGATCACGCGGTCGTTGACGCGGATGACGACGTTGTCGGCCGCGCTTGCGCGCAGCCGGACGCGCAGGGCGTGCCCGCGGAGCTGGTCGTCTCGAAACTGCCGCTCGATCCAGGCCCCATTCCCCGATCGCACAAGGCGGTAGATCCGATCGTCCGGGGCGCACTCCGCTTCTAGAACGAAGCTGGGCGTGTGCGCGATGCTCCGCATGATCCAGCCGTTGACAACAGGCAACCCGTGCTGGATCGCCCGCCACTCCCACTCGGCGTCGTTCAATCCTCCGGCCGGGATCTCGAGGAAGGCGCCCGCTGGAAGCGCGCGCAGCTTCTCGTACACAGGAGGCAAGATCAGGCCCCGTGCGACCAATCTGAGCGGTGCGAACGTCTCGGCCACGATCAACACACCCAACAGCCAGGCCACTGTTCGATGTCGCGTCCAACCGAGTCGGGCCAGACCCATCATGGCGAGGAACGCCAACGCCATCAGGCCGGGCATGACGAAACTGATCGGGTGTCCACACGCGCGGACAGGCGGGACCAAGCGGTACAGGAGCGCGAACGGGAGAGGCAGACGGTGCCCCGCAATCGTGAGGTCCGGACCGAGCGCCAGCAAGACAAACGCCGCCAGCGTCACACGCAGCAGCCAGACGTAGCGCCCGCGAGCAGCGAAGAGCCCCAACGCGCCCAGCACCGTCACCACGGCTCCAGGGAACGCGACGTCGACGTTGTCGCCGAGCACCGGTTGCCAGAGCACCGAAGGCGAGGCGAAGTAGTTTCTCAGGCCAAACCCCGCGCGATGGGAGGATTCCTCGGCCCTCACGAGCCCGGCTGGTGCCTGCAGCGCCGTGAAAGCCGACGCCCATGGATAGATGATGGCCGCGCCCAGGGCGAGCGCCGCGAGCAGCAGCCCGAGCGTCTTCCCGCGCAGGAGGCTGCGTGGCCGCCANNCTGGGCTCTTCCTGGAGTCGTAGAAGCCCAAGCATCAGAAGCGGAAAGCCCGACCCGGCCGCGACGTTGATGTGGTAGTAGTGGCCTGTCTGCTGGCCCGAGTACGGGACCGCGATCGCGGCCAGGATCGCCAGCGTGCGATCCCCGAGGAGTCGCAGTCCGAGCCGATACGCCCCGTAGCTCATCGTCGCCAGCACCAACACCAAGGCGCAGCTAAAGAGGAGTATCGGGTTCTGAATGAACGGCGTCAGCGGCGCGACCAGCACCGCTGGCCCGAGTTCCGGCTCAAACAGTCCGCCGGAGCCCCGGCAAGGAAAGAAGACGTTGAATTCCAGGATCTGACTTGGGGCCGTGAGCAGATGTCTTGCAACCCAGTTCACAGTGAAGACATCGGGTGCCGAGTCGTCGCCCGGACCGGTCCGATGGCCGGGATCGCGCCAGAGACCGGTATGAAATATGGCGAGCGCGGCGAAGCAGCAGAACAGCGCTAGCTCGCGAAGAAGGCTGCGCATCCGCGCGCGTGGGTCAGACGATAGCGCCATGGCGCGCCATAGTAGCCGAAATCGTGCACTGTCGTCGCAACCGCGCGGTGCGCGGAGTATCGCGCTTGACGCTATCATTGAGGCACGGGCGCACCGCCGCGGTCGTGGGGACCGCCGCCGCCCGGGAGTTGTGACGCATGGTCTACCTGCTTTTCATCGCCCCCGGTCTGCTGCTCTCGCTGCTAGCGAGTTGGATGGTCAAGTCGGCCTTCTCGCGCTATTCGCAAGTCCGCACGATGAATGGACTGACCGGCGCTGAAGCGGCCGAGCGCATGCTCGCAGGCGCCGGTGTGCGCGACGTCGCTGTCGAGCGCACGGATGGCTTCCTCTCCGACCACTACAATCCGCTGACCAAGAAGCTCGCCTTGTCCGAAGAGGTGTACGGCTCGGCTTCGATCGCTGCCGTGGGCGTTGCCTGCCACGAGGCTGGGCATGCCGTGCAGCACGCGAACCACTACGCGCCGATGTGGCTGCGCTCGGCCCTGGTGCCGACCGCCAACATCGGCTCGAACATCGGCTACGCGGTGATGATGATCGGCTTGTTCATGAGTTCGACCGGCATGGTGCTCGCCGGCGCTGTGCTCTTCTCGATGGTGCTGCTCTTTCAGATCGTGACCCTGCCTGTCGAGTTCGATGCCTCGTCGCGCGCCAAGCGCCTCGCCGTCGAATACGGCATCGTTGGAGAGAGCGAACGGGCAGGAATGGACCGCGTGCTCAACGCCGCGGCGCTGACGTACGTCGCGGCCGTCGTCTCGACGCTGATGACGCTGCTCTACTTCCTGCTGCGCGCCGGTCTGCTCGGCGGTCGTCGAAACGATTGACGCTTCTCGTCTGCGCGCCACAGCGCACGACTGCTAGCTGGGCTTAGGGCCTGGGCGCCGTGTGACGCCCAGTGATGCGCCACAGCGGGAGCGCCCGTTCCGGGAAGGCCGCGCGCCAGCCGTCCGCAGCGTGGACGACCTGTCGGTCCAGGACGTTGCCCTCGGCGTCGAGCACGGCCACTGCGACGCCATTGTCGACGCAGACGAGCGTGCGCTGATCGAGCGACACGCAGCCGGTCTGGGCACTGCTGCTCACGCGGATCGCGACAGACACGCGCAGGTTCGCCAGCGCGTCGCCCTTGCCGAGGGCGATCTCGACAGCGTTCGAGTCGACGGCCAGCCGTCCCTGATCCATGGCCCCGCTCGGGTAGACCCAAGCGAAGGCGTTGGCGTCAGGCCCAGGGCTGAGGCCGCATGCGCGCAACAGCCACAACGACGCCGTCGCACCGTCTCGGCCTCCGCCGGTCACGACGATCAGCCGTCCTGCCGGCTGCTCTTTGAGAAAGTCCACCAGCGGCTTGTCAGGGAGGCGCACGGGTTCGAAATCGAAGCCCTCGTGTTTGAGGACGCGGTGACCGTTTTCGAAGGCGAACACGACGATGCCCTGCGCCAGACGGCGTTCGACGTCGGCGGCGCGCGCCGGGATTGGATAGATCTCGCGTCCCTGCTCCCCGCCTTCTGCGTGGATCTTGTAGAGCAACATATGGTCCACGGAGTGACCCTCGTTCACGAACGCGACGCGCGTGGGCAAGCTCGCGAAGAGAGCGTCGAAGTAGCGGATCTCAAAGGTGCGCGTGCTGTGATCGTTCTCGCGGAAGCTGCGCGCAAGCTGGACCGCCGGGANNGGCACACCGTAGTTGAGTGCAAACGCGACAACGCCGAGCGTCCCTCCGAGCAGTAGCGCGAGCACGGCACGTTGCCGGCGCAGGAGAGCGAGCGTGCCAGCCAGCGCGAGGCAGATCCCAGCGATTCCGAGTTCATGCGCAACGATGCCGCTGATCAGCGGCACACGCTCGTGCAGCAGGTGCGCAAAGTCGAAGATGAACATCCGATTGCCGAACTGGCGTCCACGCATGACGTCGAACAACTCGCCCAGGTTGCGCGCCGACGAGCCGAGATACGCTGCGCCCTGGTAGGTGCGCAGCATGATGTAGCCGTACTGCGCCAGTCCGAGTAGTGTGGCGATCGCAACGAATGCGATGAAGCGAGGGCGCAGCCCTTCGCGCGGGTTCGTCAGCAGCACGAAGAGCACCAGGGCTGGCACGACGGTCACGATCGTCAGATGGTGGCCCACGCTGAGTGCCGCGAGCACGACCGCGGCCTTGAGCCATCGTCTTTCGCCCGACTCCCGCCAGGCCGCCAGCGTCCACACGATGGCGGCGAGCAGCGCGGCGGCAAAGGCGTAGACCTCCGCTGTGATGCACTGTGACCAGAAGACAGGGCCGAACGCGACGGACCAGGCCGTGGCCGCGGCGACCACCCGCCCGGCACCCAGGCGGCGAGCGGCGAGCGCCATGAAGGCGACGGCAGCCGCGCCGCAGAGGGCGGACAGCAGGTTCATGCGATGCGCGATCGTGCCGAGCGGCAGATACAGGAAGAAGTGCGAAAGGAAGATGTAGAGCGGATAGCCCGGGTTGTGCGCGGTGCCGAGGATGCGGCCGACGAACTGGAACTTCGGCGAGTCTCCCGTGGCAACGAGCCCCGGGTAGAGCGTGCGCAGGTACACCGCCAAGGCACAGGTCGAAACCGCGAGTGCCAACGCCGTATCGCTCGCCAGCGCCCTGCGGAAGCCGGTTCTCGGGTGGCTAGGGCCTGTCATGTCGCTGCCTCGCGACTCAGGGCCCATCCTGGTGCAGCGTGATCTCCGCGAACGCCGCCGGCCGCACTTGGTGTGGGCCAAAGCCGCGCACGCGTCGATAGACCGGCGTGCGCTCGAATGCGAAGACGACCTGGTTGACCCCGGCGCGGACGCACTCCGCTGCGGCATGGAAGCGATAGATGCGCCAGGAAGGCTCCATCGTCTGGCGCTCGAGGACGCAATCGTTCCAGTGGGCCTCGATCGTCTGGGGCAGCGGTGTCTCGAGGGCGCGTGCGTCGACAGACACGATCAAGGCCCTTGGCGAGCGGATGAGCAGAAAGACCGTCGCGCTCTTGTTGCAGACCCAGCGGCAGATCCGTCCGTCCTCGACCTCGGGCTCAGAGAAGTTATGCGCCGGCCAGGGCAGGCGCAGGGTGACAACATCTTCGCCCATCGGAAACCGCGTCACGCGTTCCTCGAGCGGCGCCTCGTCGGAGTAGGCGGAGAACAGCGCCGCCGTCGCGCGCGGCGCCAGCGGCTCGATCAACCTCAGGCACTGCGCGGCGAGGCCGTCGCCGATTCCCGTGATCACGGCGCGCACCGGAGCCGGATCGCCCGGGCCGTGACGCAGCCCATGGACCGCACAGTCGTATCGCCACAGGAAGAGCGTGAGTACCGCTGGCGCGATCCAGCTTCCGCGTCCGAGCGCTGCCATCACAACGAGCAGGCCGGGGGCCAGGAGAGGCATGATCCCGGTGAAGCGTCGCACCTGGTACCAGTCGAAGATGGTCGCATTGAGGTACCAGGCGGCCACCAGAACAGGGAGCACCGCCAAGAGGTACCGCAGATCGGGTCCGTTCGCCGCACGCTCTGCCCTGCGTCTGCTGAACGCGGACCCGATGAGCCCGGCCAGCGCCAAGAGCGTCATCGGGTAGGTGGCGAGAAGGCCACCGCGGGCCGAGAGCAGTGTGTCGACGAGACGCGGACGATCGAGGTGCATGAAGTTGGCGCCGTGCAGCGCCGTGTACGGCACGAGCAGCGGCCGGCCGAACATCACCTGCCAGACAAGCATCTGGGGCAACGCCGCCAAGATGAACACCAGCACGAGTGCGGCCAATGCGCGCANNGGGAGGCCCAACAACAGCCCGTCCTGCGAACGCACAAGGAACAGCAGGCCGCAGGCGAATCCAGCCCAGGCCGCGCGCCGCGCGTCGACACTAGCGCGCAGCGCCAGCCAGGCACGCAGCACGAGAACCGCGGCGAAGAACTCGCAGCCGTGCGCGAAGCTCGGCAAGGTCCCGAGGTAGAACCGCAGCGGCGAGCCCAGCCAAACCGCCACTGTCGTCCAGAAGGCTATCGCCGGGCGGCTCCAGCGGCCGAGCGTGTCGAGCAGCAGGAAGAGCGCGATCGCGCCATAGACGAACGTCGCCAGGCAGGCCATGGCCTGGTACGGCGGCTCGACGCCGTTCGGCGCAGGCGCGCCGAACAGGCGCGCGGCCTGCCAGCCAACGTGCAGCGGCACGACAAAAGGTGCCCACAGGATCGGTGTGCCGACCGGTGAGGCGTTGATGAAATTCGGCGACAGTCGTGCATCGATCGCGAGGAAGTCGTTGCCGAGCGAGAGATCGAAGTCGAACAGCGCTGAGCGCAGGTAGCTGTAGTAGAGGACGCCGTCGCTTCTCAGGTCCTGCAAGTGGTCCGCGTAGGTTCCCAGCAGGAGCAGCCCGAGGCCCAACATCGCGGCGGCGCGTGGCCGGGTGACACCGCTGCGGTGTAGAGCCAGCGCGGCGACGATGAGCGCCGCGACGCCGATCGCCCACTGCCCCAGCATCACTGTCGTCGCTGCGACGGACGTGGACGATTCCACCTGCGGCCGCACGACCGAACGCAGAAGATCGAGCGCGAGCAAGGCCAAACCGAGGGCGGCAAGAGGCCAGCGCAGGGGGACACGGCGCCAGCGGTCGCGAACGGTGATGAGCAGCTCGCGCAGTCGCTGCAGCGGGGAAATCACCGGCCAGCTATGTTCCGTCACGCGGGGCGCGAGTATAGCATGCGGTCCTGGCCGAGCCGCGGCGCGTGATCTGCCTGGTACGGAGTCCGCGCCACGCGCGATTGCCGATCGTCGGCCGCTCACCTATGCTGGACTCGTGGGCCAGACGTACTTTCAACGCGGCTTCAAGCTCGGCAAGACGATCACGCCGCTGCTTGAGGAGAGCTATCACAGCGAGGTGGTCGATCGCGTCAAGCAGCTGGACTACACCGCCCGNNGGCGAGATCATCCACAACCCCGACGTCAACCGGCGCATCCAGGAGATGGGCATCGTGCGCCTTGACGATGCAGCCGACCCAGAGACGCGCTATTTGCAGGTGACGCGCGAGGACGTGGTGTTGCTGCCCGCCTTTGGCGTGACCGTGGCCGAGCTGGCGCACCTGCGCGCCAAGGGCTGCGTCTTGGTGGACACGACTTGCGGGAGCGTGCTCAACGTCTGGAAAAACGTCCGGCGCTACGCACGCGAAGGCTACACAGCCGTGATCCACGGCAAGCTGTTCCACGAGGAGACCCGCGCCACCGCCTCTCAAGCGCTGACTCAACCCGGCGGCCGTTATGTCTGCGTCAAGGACCAACGTGAGGCCGGCACGATCTGCGCCTTCATCCGTGGCGAGCTCGGCCGTGAGCAGTTCGTCGAGGCGTTCGCGCCGGCGATGAGCCCGGGCTTTGAGCCGGCGCGCGACCTCGAGCGCATCGGCCTCGCCAACCAGACGACCATGCTGATGAGCGAGAGTCTGGAGCTTCAGGCCATGCTGCGCGCCGCGCTGTGCGACCGCTACGGCGAGGCGCAGCTGGCGGAGCGCTTCCGCGCCTTTGACACCATCTGCTCGGCCACGCAGGATCGGCAGGACGCCGTGCTGCGACTGCTCGAGACGGGCGGACTGGACGTGATGATCGTCATCGGTGGCTACAACAGCAGCAACACCCAGGCCCTGACGCGCCTCGGCGCAGGGCGTGTTCCGACGTACCACATCAGCAGCGCGCAGGGCATCGCGGCGGATGGCATTCACCACCGCCCGGTTGGGAGCAACGCTGAGGTCGTGACGCCTGGTTGGCTGCCTGNNCTGAGGATCTGGGCCTCGCCTGAAGTCGCGAGCTGCTTTGCGCGCAGCAACCGACCGAAGGGGGTCCCGTGCTACCCTGGCAGCGCATGAGGAGCCGCGTGCTCGCGTTGACTGCAACTGGCTGGCTAGTCGCCGGCGTGAGCCTGGCCGGCACTCAGTCGGCCGAGCCGCCGGCTCCCACGGGCGAAGCCGGCGCTGCCGCGGCAGAGCAACGTCCGGCCGCGGCCGGCGCGAGCGAGGCGCAGCCCGCCTCTGCGGTTAGAGTTGACGCCGCAGCAGCGAAGGCGCCCGAGCCGGGCTCATGCAACCCCGCGATCGACACCTGCTTGGTCGCAGAGACCCAGGGTCGGGACAAAGGCCACATCTGGGCGCGAGGTTTCGCCGACATGCGCATGGGGGACGTGCGCGTCCAGGCGGATGCCATCGACATCTACGACGTCGAGCACGACGGCGTGACCAGGCAGCGTCTGACAGCCGAAGGCAACGTAGTGCTGATGCAAAAGCAGGATCGCCTGACAGGCACGAAGCTGTCCATGGACCTCGACAGCGGACGCGGCATGATGGACAACGTGGTGGGCTACTCGGACCCCGGGGTGTTCTTCACAGCCACGCGGGTCGAACGCATCGACCCGAAGACATACCGCATTCTAGGAGGGCGCTTCACTTCCTGCTGCCAGCCAAAGCCGCGTTGGAGTTTCTGGGCCCCGCGCGCAACGCTCAAGATCGAGGACCACATCACCGCCACCGCCGCGCACTTCGACCTGGGCGTGCCGCTGACAGGCCAGCAGCTGCCGTTGCTCTTCTTGCCCTACTTCGTCTACCCGGTCAAGCCCGACGGCCGAGCTACAGGGCTCCTGTTCCCGAGTTTCAACGTCGATTTCAACCGAGGCGTCGACGTTCGGGTGGGCTTCTTCCTGACGATGGGTCGCAGCGCCGATCAGACCTTTGGGTTCGAGCGCCGCGCGAGCCCGGCGCCATTGCCCGGGCAACCGGCCGGCACGCTTGCGCCGAAGCTGATCCACGATCTGCGCTGGGTGTCTGACCCGCGGTCCTATGGCGACCTTCACACAGCCCTCTTCCCGCCGAGCGACGTCTCGGCCATTCAGGGCCAGGCGGCCAACAAGCATTGGGATTGGAGCCTGGACTGGCACGCCCAGCAGGCCGTCGACGGCCTTTTTACGGCGAAGCTCCTGGCGAACGTCACGTCGCCGCAGGACTACCTGACGCCTGTCACTCAGATCTACAACAGCAACAGCCGGATGGCCCTCTCTCTACAGCGCGTCTTCGGCCGGCAGATGCTCCAGCTCCAAGTGGACAACCGCGAGTCGGTCTTCAGTGAGTTCCAGAGCAACACGCGGCGCTTCCTGCCCAGGATCGTTCTTTCGCAAGCGTCGCGAGCCATCGGTCACACGGGCCTGCGCTGGGAGTATTCGGCGCGCCTCGACCACCTCAATCTGGTCAAGAAAGTCCCCGACACGACCGACAATCCTGACGGCACTCAGACCACCGTCAGCACCCAAACGTCGGACGCTTGGTGGCGCTTCGACGTCGCGCCGTCGGTCTCCAGACCCATCGCCGTGTCATTTCTGAGCGTGACGCCGCGCCTGACCGCGCGCTACACCCATTACGGCGAGAGCTGCCCACCGGAACGGCTGGACTGCGGGAAGAACTTCACAGGCGGGCCGCTCACGCGCCGGTATGTTGAGGGTTCCGTGGAGATCCTGGGACCGCAGTTCTCGCGCGTTTTCGGTGGGCCGGCCGGCTTCTCGGACTTGATCAAACACGTGATCGGGCCGGAGTTCACGTGGGTCTACCGGCGCGCCACCGACAATTTCGACCTGATCCCGCGCTTCGGCGATGAGACCGACAACACCGCAGCCACGCACGAGCTCCGCTACGGTCTCGTGCAGCATCTGCTCGGCCGCCGGAAACTGCCCAGCGGCGGGACACGGCCGTTCGAGTTCCTGACGTGGGAGATCTACCAGAAGCACTACTTCTGGGCGCCGCAGACGCCGTTCGATAGCAGCTTCAACACGCCGCTCTGGGACCAGGTGAGCGCGGTGCACCCGGAGTACCAGCGCTCGCCTGTCCGCTCGTCGCTGAAGTTCACCCCTGCGCCGGCGTTCTCTTTCAACTGGCTGGAGGAGTACGACGTCAACCGCAAGAAGACGACGCGNNCGGTACGACGAAGATGGCACGGAGACGTTCCCGGAGCAGAACGACCTCAGCGGCACTTTGGACCTATTGACTGGCGAGAGCTGGCTTCAGCTCGGCGGTTCGGGAGACTACAGCTTCGTTCAGAACAACTACTACGCAAAGGGCTTCATCGCGCGCTCGGTCCATGCGCGCTTCGACTTCCAGTGCCTAGCACTGATGGTCCAGTACACCCAGCGCAAGCTGTACGGGTTGGACAAATACACCAACAGCTTCCAGTTCGCGATCGAGCTGGCCCACCTCGGCTCGTTCGGAATGGGCCCGGGCGGGATGAGCTCAGGAGGCGGTCTGGGCATAGGGGGGCGGCGATGAAGGGCCTGATCCTCTCGGGCGGCAAGGGCACGCGCCTGCGTCCCTTGACCTACACCAGTGCGAAGCAGCTCGTGCCGGTGGCCAACAAGCCCGTACTGTTCTACGGCATCGAGGCCATGGCCGAGGCCGGGATCACGGATCTGGGAATCGTCGTCGGCGAGACGCACGAGGAGATCCGCGCGGCTCTCGGGGACGGCTCGCGTTGGGGCTGCCGCATGACGTACATCATGCAGCCCGAGCCGCTCGGTCTGGCGCACGCCGTCAAGATCAGCCACGGCTTTCTCGGCGAGTTGCCCTTTGTGATGTATCTCGGCGACAACCTGCTGGCCCACGGCATCCGCTCGCTGGTCGAGGAGTTCGAGGCGATCAAGCCCGACGCTCTGATCCTGCTCACGGCTGTGCCCAATCCCAGCCAGTTCGGCGTCGCTGAGCTGGTGGGCGAGCGCGTCGTACGGCTCGAGGAGAAACCGCAGGCTCCACGCAGCAACCTGGCACTGGTGGGCGTCTACATGTTCACGGCGTCGATCTTCGAGGCGGTCGCGGCCATCGAGCCGTCTGGTCGCGGAGAGCTCGAGATCACGGATGCGATCCAGTACCTGATCGACAAGGGCTACACCGTCTCGCCGCACATCGTAAAAGGCTGGTGGAAGGACACGGGCAAGCTCGATGACATGCTCGAGGCCAATCGCCTGATCCTCGAGACCCTCGAACGGCGCATCGACGGCGAGGTGCGCGGGTCGAGCCAGGTCGACGGCAAGGTCGTGCTCGAAGCCGGCGCCGTCGTGGAGGACAGCGTTGTGCGTGGTCCGGTCATCATCGGAGCGCGCAGCCAGATCGTCCGCGCCTACGTGGGGCCTTTCACGGCCGTGGGCGCTGACGTCACGGTACGGGAGTCAGAGGTCGAACACTCGATTGTGCTCGAGGGCAGCTCGATCCTCGACCTCAAGGCGCGCGTCGAGGACAGCCTGATCGGGCGCAACTGTCGCATCCATCGCAGCCCGATCATGCCGCGGGCCCTGCGCCTGATGATCGGCGACCGTAGCGAGGTGGGCCTTCCGTGAGGCCGCGGCCGGTGTCCCAAGGTCGTCGAGCATGAACGTCCTTGTGACCGGCATTGCCGGCTTCGTCGGCAGCCACTTGGTCGATTTCATCCGCGCCGAATGCCCCGAAGCACGCATCTTCGGGCTGGTGCGGCCGAATTGGCCGATCCCGGCCGACCTGCCGAACAAAGCCAGCCTCATCGAGTGCGAGCTCGAGAACGCATCTGCGGTCGCGGCAGCCCTCGCCAGCGTCACGCCGGATCGCGTCATCCACCTCGCTGCGCAGTCGAGCCCGCAGCAATCGTGGCGTGATCCGGCCGGAACGTTCAGGACCAACGTCCTCGGGCTGCTCCATCTGCTCGAGGTCTTCCGGCAACGCGAACTGGCCCCGCGCATTGTGGTGGTGGGCAGTGCCGAGGAGTACGGACAAGTCGACGAGTCTGACCTGCCACTGCGTGAAGATGCGCCCCTGTGCCCGACGAGCCCGTATGCAGCGAGCAAGGTCGCCCAGGGTTTTCTGGCCTTGCAGTATGCGCTCGGGGCCAAGCTGCCGATCGTTCGCACGCGCACGTTCCATCACACCGGTCCGGGACGCGGCGTCGCCTTTGCGGAGGGCTCTTTCGCGCGGCAGATCGCGGAGATCGAAGCGGGTCTGAGGCCGCCCGTCATCCAGGTCGGCAATCTCGACGCTGTGCGCGACTTCAGCGACGTGCGCGACGTCGTGCGCGCCTACTGGCTGCTCAGCGCGCGGGGTCAGGCAGGCGAGGTCTACAACGTCTGCAGCGGCCACGGCACGCGCATCCGCGAGATCCTCGATGGCCTGATCGCCGCCTCAGAGGCGCCTGTCGAGGTGCGCGTCGACCCCGCGCGTCTACGACCTATCGACGTACCGGCGCTCGTCGGCGACCCCGCGCGTCTGCGGCTGGCAACGGGCTGGACGCCGCGCATGGCCATCGAGACCTCGCTCCGCGATCTGCTCGCAGATGCGCGAGCCCAGGTGCGCACCGGGCGCGGCTAGTCGAGCCCGGCCGCGCGGCGCGCCCGCCGGGCCGCATCCACATAGGCGAGCGGCAGATCGCGCGCGCCACCCTCGGGAGTCCACCAGCGCGGCGTTTCGCTGTAGAGCCAGACGTACTCGTCGGCCTGTCGCAACGCCGCGGTCAGACTCGCCTCGAATACCTCCGGCGTGAAGTAGTTGAGTGCGGGCGACGCGGCCGACCAGCCGTTGTGGCGCCAGTCGTTGTCCAGCCACAGTCCGAACCCGAGCGACAGTGCGTCGCGACCGGCCGCGCTGGCGCATGTGGCAGGCAGAACTCGCCGGCGCATATCAGCGTAGGTCACGGCGAACTGCGCGCCGTCGCGCACGCCGTAAGAGGGCTCGTAGCCGTCGACGACACGCCCGCGGTGACGGCCGGCGAGGAGGCCGTCGAGAAAGGGCGCCAGGAGGCCATTCGCGCACTCTGCCAGTGGGCGCGCACCCTGGTTGGACTCGAGCCAGGGCAGCTCGTAGCCAAACGTCACCAGCACTGCGAGCCCTGGGAAGCCCTGCTCAAAGGCACGCATGAGCTCCCGCCCACGGCCGCGCGCCTGAGCGGCGTACTCCTCCCAAGAGCGGCGTGCGTTCGCCGGCTGTCGTCGATAGTCGAACAGTGGCGTCTCGTACGGTTCTGTATCAAGCAAGATTCCGGCGCAGGCGCCTTCGCGGGCGAGGGCGGCGGCCAGCCGCGCGTTGGCGAGAATCGCGGAGAAGTCCTCGTACCAATCGACGTTGCCGGGCGTGACGTTGATGCGCAGGAAGTTGTGCCGAAAACGCCGTCGCGGCGTCTTCCACAGATCCTCCCGCGCCTGGCCGGCGTCGGCCAAGGTGAAGGCCTCACGACCCCAGAACTGCCACGCGAGTGGGACGTCCCTGCCATCGCGGGACTTGAGGATGACGTGAAAGACGCAACCGTCGAACGGCATCTGCTCCATGCGCCCGATGTTCCGACGCAGATAGGCCGTGTCCGGCTCGTCCCAGCCGAATTCGATGAGTTTCTTCTCAGGCGCGTGGTCACAGCTTGCTACCGCTGCGACGGCAAGACAGACAATTGCCATCGTCTCCAGCGCGCGACATGGCCGGAGGTGCGCCCGGTGGCGCTGGGCCTCAGGACGCGAGCAGCCGGTGCTGACGCACGACACCCAGCGCCAAGGAACCATAGGACAGCACGTACATGGCGTGGGTCAGGGGGTCGACGCCCTGCATGTTCAACGCGTCGAAGCATGCGAATAGGACGTCGCCTGCCCACATGAAGAAGAAGCCTGCCAAGAGCGCCACCCAGACCTTCCAGACCTCTCCGCCGCGCAGCGGCAGAGTCGCACGCAGGAGCAGGGCGACTGGCACCAGCAGGACCACATCCAAGATGGGATAGGCCGTGTTGAGAAAGCGCGCCAACGGCGCCACGCCCGGCTTGAACACCACAGGATGCAGGACCGCGATGGCCAAGGCCAGACCGACGACGCCCACGAGCCCGCCGAGCACCAGCCGCTGGCGGACGGTGCCGAGCGGGTAGCCGGTTGCGGCATAGCCCCGGAGAAAGCTGACGAGTGCGGCGGTGAAGAGCGGATAGCTGAGGAAGAAGAAGACGTCGGCAAACGAGGGAAACGGAGCCGCGCCGCGGGGCGAGAACTGGTAACAACAGAGCGTGGCCTGTCCGACAGCCGTGGCGAGCAGGCCCGCGCCGAGAGTCAGCCAGCCGGGCCGAATGAGGTTGCCACGGCCGAGCCGGGCCGCATTGCTCAGCGCGATCGTGCCACCCGCAAGCAGGAAGACCAGCTTGACCAACCCGGCCACCCTCAGACTGGTCACGTCGCTGATCGCACACTCGCGCCCAGCCTGGGACAACAGGGCGCGGCCCACGAAGAAGAGCGCCACCAGCGCCATCGGCGCGAGGAACAGCCAGTCGGTCTTCGATCGCGTGGTCATGAGTGTGCTGCCAAGGCGTCAACGGCCGAGCGCGCTTCCTGCACGATGCTCTCGGTCCTGCCGCGGCCGACGAAGATGACGAGGCCGACGCCTATCTTGCCGAGCAGGGCCTCGAGCTGGTCGGCCGTGATATGTCGGCCGTCGATGTCGAGCTTCTGCCGATGGGTCTCGACCGCCGCCTGAGCCATGGTCTGGCCCAAGTACGGCGCGAGCGTCCGGGCCAAGGCGTCCAGCACGGCTTCGCACGGCAGCTGGGCAGTTGCGTTCACTGCTCCTCCTGGGGCTTCTCACCGTGCGATGTCTCGCCGTCGCTGTCGAAAGCGTCGCGGCGGAGCCTCTGGTTGGCCTCTGCGCGGGCGACGATCTCCTCAATCGTCGGCGCGCCATCCTCCTCCGTGAGCGGAGTCACAGCAAGGACCGGTCGCGTGCCCTGTTCCTCGGAGGCGGCGCCGTCAGGCTCGCGGAGGAGCGGTCCTCGGAGCGGACCGCGCTCGGCGACGAACGCGGGAGTCGCGACAGTCTGCGCCTCGACATCGGCCGCGGGTAGCGCCACGGCGATAGGCGTCTCGGGGCACTCGCCGACGACGACGCGCGACGGTCGCACGACGCGTTCCTTGAAACGATAGCCGCGTTGATACTCCCTGACGACGACGTGATGTTGATCGGGGTCATCCACGGCTTCGGTCGCCATGGCCTCGCTGACGTGAGGGTCGAAAGGCAGCCCAAGCACCGGGATTCGTTCCAAACCCTCGTCGCGCAGCGTTTGGAGGAGCTGCGTGCGGACGAGGATCAGGCCCTCGATCAGCGGTGCGCCGGCGTAGGTCTGCTCGGCAGCCTCCAGCGCGCGGTCGAAGCAGTCCAAGACGTCGATGAACTTGACCAGCAGGCGCTCGTGACGGCCTGCGAAGCGCCGCTCGAGCGCACGCGTCATGCGGTCGCGCTGGCCTTCCTGATCGGACTTGATCTGCCGGTAGGCGGCGAGAACCTCGGCGAGCCTGTCCTCCGCCAGCCGCGCGCGCTGTCCAAACGCCTCGATGGCCGACGCATCGGTCGGCTGGATCGACGCTGGCGCGGGAGCGCCCGCCTCCGCCTCCTCTCGCGCCTCGTCTGCGTTCGACGGCTCGTTCACGGCCTTCCCCTTGGTGTCGCCGAAAGGGCTACTCGATTATAGCCTCAGCGACGTCCCCGATGCTCACGCTGGCCGCCGCTAGAGTGGGCCCGTGGATCTAAGAGATAATGCGCCGCAAATGGCGACCAGGCTCGCAAGCGTGCGCAGGTGGCTTGAGCCGGTGGCTCTGGGCGTCGCACTCTGGGGACTGCTCCTCTTCAACGCCGTGCCACGCCGCGCCCTCTCGGACTTGACCAAGCCGAACCTCCCGCGTCGTTTCTGGGAGGATCTGACGGTCGCCACGGTCAACTACCAGCGCGGAACAGACTCTGTCTATTGCGGGCGAGCGTGGGACCCGTGGAGCGAGCGCATCGCCGCAGAACTCAAGGCCACTCTGCCGGAGACGGCGCAACGCCTGGATCTCCGCAGTTGGCAGTTCTGGCGCACGCTGCCTTGTCGGGACTTCGCCGACGCCGGGCCCATGCGCCTGCGGGACTCCGACGATCCCGGCCGCGCGTGGCTGACTGCGCGGGGCTTCCGTCTGCTCGGCGGTGTCGCCTTCTATCTTCCGCTGTGGCTCGCCGTGCTCACCGCGCTGCCGTTGTTCGTCTGGCTGAGCGTCGAATGTCGCCTGGCAGGGTGCAGCTGGGTCGCGGGCGTCACGTTGGGCTGCTTCGTGCTCTCCACCTACGCAGCCGAACTGCTCACGCTGCCGTACTCGGCCGTGGGCTTCCACCTGCTCGGACTGCTGCTCGTGATCACCCTGGCGGTCTCTTCACTGCTCCACCCCCGGCCAACGTGGTCGGGACTCACCCTGCGCTGGCTGCTGGCAGGCGTGTTCTTCGCGGTCTGCACCCTGTGCCGCGGGACGGGTCACTCGTTCCTGCCGGCCCTGACGCTGCTCGCGCTCGCCACTGCAGCGCGCACCGCCGGTGCCTCGTCTCGCGGGCTATGGCGCATAGCCGGCGGTGTCGCACTCGCGATGGGACTGCTGCTGGGGCCGTATTGGGTCGTCCGGCCCGCGCAACGCCACGAAACCTGGTTCGCTCTTTGGGAGGGCGTGGGCGACTTCGATCGCGAAAAGGGACACGCGTGGTACGACCCTGTCGCGCGCGACGTGTTGCGACGCGAGGGGTTCGTCATTCCGGACCGGGCCGGGCCGATCTGCACGCCGGCGATGGAGGCGACCATGCGACGCCTCCTCGTGCGCGACATCACTTCCGATCCGCTGTGGTACGCGAAGATCCTGGTGCAACGCGTGCCCGCGACGCTGCTGCAGTTGCGGCTCTGGCCGCGCGCCTCGGTAGACAGAACTTCCTTCACTCCGAGCACGCATCCCGACCGAGACGCGTCGGACATTTATTACGGCCTCGCGAAGACAGCCGACTGGTTTGGCCTGGGACCCTCGACATGGGAGGCACCGTTGCCTCTGCTATGGCTGCCGCTGATCGCGGTTCTTGGCGGCGCAGTAGCCGAGCGCATGGCGCGTCGTCGAGACAGACTCTTCCCGAATTCGCGCTTGGCCGCGCTAGCGGCCGTCGCGCTCGCAGCCGGGGCCATGCCGCTGCTCTTCACCACTGCGGCGGCTCCCGAGATGCAGGCGTTCGTACTCGTCTACTTCTTCGCTGCCGGCCTGACTGCCGACGCACTCCAGCGCGCCGTTCGCGGCATGCGAACGTGAGCACTCAGCGCCGCGCGCGACGGCGGACATCCCCGGACAGTATCCGGACGCGTCTCGACGTCGCATTAGGCGCGCTGCGGGCAGACGCGCCTGCACCGTCTCTGGCGCGCGACCCAGGCCGGGGGCTCGCCAGCGCACGTGACCGGTTCTGACGACGTGCCTCTGGTAGAATCGGCTTCAGGCGATAGCTCAGTAGAATGCCGCCGCCGGAGGATAGCCATGGAGAGCAAGGTAGGCCTGTTTGTCAACAGCGTCGAGGGCTACCAGGGGTGCATTGTCGCGGAGGTGAAACAGGCTGCCGCGCGCGAGGGCCTGGAGGTCGAAGTCTTCCACGCCGGGTACAACGCACCGCAACAGGCGCAGGACATGGTGCGCTTCGCGAACCGGAACGCCGACAAGCGCCTGTGCATCTTCGTCATCCCCGAGGCCGACGCCATACGTGACGGCGACATCGAGAGCGATCCTACTTTCCATCTGGCCGAGCGCGTGCTACAGAAAGGCGTCGGCCTGATCATGCTCAACCACGGGCGCGAGGACTTGATCACGGCCCTGCGTGCAAGACACCCCGAGCTGCCTGTCACGCTCGTGGCGATCGACAACGTGGAGTTCGGACGCATGCAGGGGCGGCAACTGCGCGCGCTGGTGCCGAAGGGCGGCACGGTGCTGTGCGTGCGCGGCCACCAGTTTGACACGGCTTGCCGGGACCGCACGAACGGCATGCGCGAGGAGTTGCGTGCGGTGAGCGGGATCGTCGTCGAGGAGATCGACGCGCGCTGGGATGCGGACCTGGCAGAGCCGGGGGTCTACAAGTGGATCACGTCGCCGAATCGCCGGCAGTCGGCGCTGCACGCCGTCGTCGCACAGAACGATCACATGGGCCAAGCTGCCAAGCAGGCTTTGCTGCGTGCGGCCAAGGACGTGGGGCGCCCTGAGCTCGCGCATGTCCCCATCCTGGGCGGCGACGGGCTCCCGGATTTCGGCCTGCGCTGGGTGCGAGAGGGCATACTCACGGCGACCGTCTGCGTGACCCTGCCTGGCGCGCTGGCCGTCGAGCAGCTCGCACAATACTGGCGCAGCGGGACGCCGCTGCCCGCAGTGACCAAGAGCCCCGTGCGCTCGTATCCGGAACTGAGCTCGCTCCGGCCGCTGTCTGGCTGACGCGCCTCGCGCGAGACCCGCCGATCATCTCGGTATCTCCGGTGAGCTGAGCGGCTCCAGTGTCAGCGGCGCGCGGGCACGCTGCGCGGCCTCGCGCGCCGCGCGCTGGAGGTGAAGCTGCGAGCGAAAGGGCTCATCGCCTTTCGCGACGCGCCGCCGTTTGTATGTGCCGTCCGGCTGGAGCCAGCGCCCCTTGACGTTGTCCTGGAACGCGGCGTCGAGCAGGGCGAGCACGCGCCGACGGCCGTCGGCGTCTTCCACCGGGAAGAGCAGCTCGATGCGGCGATCGAGGTTGCGCGACATCCAGTCGGCACTGCTGAGGTAGACCTCCTCCTCCCCGCCGTTCAAGAAGTGGAAGATGCGCGCGTGCTCGAGAAAGCGATCGACGATCGAAACCACATCGATTCGTTCGCTGACACCTTTGACGTTGGGCCTGAGACAGCAGATGCCCCGCACGTTGAGTCGGAGGCGCACGCCTGCGCGCGCGGCCTCATAGAGCGCACGAATGATGTCCTCGTCCTGAAGTGAGTTCATCTTGGCGCGGATCTCGGCTGGCTGGCCGGCCTCGGCCCGCCGACGTTCGCGGTCGATCAACCGCAGCAGACGCTCCCTCAGCGCCGCCGGGGCCATAACGAGCTTGCGCATCGCCGGCGGATCGGAGTAGCCCGTGAGGGCGTTGAAGAAGGCTGAAGCATCCTCTCCAATGATCGGGTCGGCCGTCAGCAGGCCGCAGTCGGTGTACAGCCTCGCGGTGCGTTCGTTGTAGTTGCCCGTGCCGAGGTGCACGTAGCGGCGAATACCCTGCCGCCCGCGGCGCACGACGAGGCAGATCTTGGCGTGGGTCTTGAAGCCACGGACGCCGTAGATCACGTGTGCGCCGGCTTCCTCCATGCGCCGCGCCCACTGGATGTTCGACTGTTCGTCAAAGCGCGCCATGAGCTCGACGAGCACGGTCACTTGCTTGCCACGCTCGGCCGCATCGGAGAGCGCGCGAACGATGGGCGAGTCCCCGCTGGTGCGATAGAGCGTCATCTTGATCGCCAGCACGTCGGCATCTTCCGCGGCGCGCGCGATGAAGGTCACGACCGGGTCGAAAGAGTCATAAGGATGCGTGAGCAAAAGGTCGCGTTCATCGAGCAGGCCGAAAACATCCTCGCTTGCCTGGGGCGCGACGACGGTCGCGGGCTTAACCGGCGCGTCGCGCAGCCCGGCAAGGGCCGGCAGGTCGACGAGCGGCAGGAAAGCCCGCAGGTCGAGGGGGCCCCGGAGGTGATAAGTGTCGGCTGGGCCCACGTCGGTGCGTTCCGCCAGCAGGCGCAACAGCAACGGATCAACGCCGGCCTCGACCTCGAGGCGCACGACCTGGCTGCGCCGGCGCTTGCGCAGCTCTTCCTCCAGCGCCGCGACATAGTCGCGGCCGCCTTCGTCGTCGAACTCCATCTCCGCGTCGCGCGTCACGCGGAAGGCGGCGGAGGTGCGCACGGTCTGGCCCGGGAAGAGGGCCGCGAGCTCCGCGCGCACGATCGATTCGAGCAGGACGAAGCGCGTGCCGCTCGCTCCTGGCACGCGCACGAGGCGCGGCAGGCGCGCGGGGATCTGGACCAAAGCCAGGCGCGGCACGTCTTCGCCCGCGGGGGGCTCAAGTAGCAGAGCCAGGTTCAGGCTTAAGCCGGCCAGCATCGGGAACGGGTGTGACTGATCCGCCGCAAGCGGCGTGAGTGCCGGCAGCACCTCGGCGTGGAAGTGGCGGCTCAGGGCTGCGCGCTCGGTCTCGTCGACGGCGGCGAGCGGCAAGATCGCGAGGTCGTGCTGCGCCAGGGCAGGCAGTATCTCGTCCATGAACGTCAGGTACAGACGCGCGACCATCTCATGAACGCGCGCCGACACCTGTTCGAACTGCTGCGGAGGCGTGAGGCCCGCGGGTTCGGGGGAGAGGTCACCCTCGGCCACACGGTGCAGCAGTGCGGCAACGCGCACCATGAAGAACTCGTCCAAGTTCGAGGCGACGATCGTGACGAACTTCAGCCGCTCCATCAGCGGGTTGGCGGAGTCCATCGCCTCCTCGAGCACGCGCTGATTGAACGCCAGCCACGAGAGCTCGCGGTTCAGGAACAGCTCTGGCTCGCGGCGCCGGGAGCGCCCACCGGGCTTCATACAGGGCCCGCGCCTTCGCGCAGCGTCACGCGGCGCCCAAAGACCTCGCTGAAGAGATCAGAGCGCGACTGGGCGACCAGGCGTTCGATCGTCAAGTCGCCCCCGCCGTCGACCTCGATCACCCACGCCTCCTCGCCGCGCTCCATCCGCAGATCGCGCACCTTCTGCAGGTGGTCGGCGTCCAGGGCGTTGGCCAGACGCAAGAGCGCCGCGAGCTTGTCCACCGTCACACGATCCTGCCGGTCGAGGGCGGCGTAGCCCGGGTGCGTCCGCTGCGGCACGGCGCGACGGTGGTAGCGCGCCACGTTGGCCACGAAGGCCATTTCCTCTTGAGACAGGCCGAATATCTCCGAGGAAGAGATCAGGTAAAGCGAGTGCTTGTGGTGCCCGCGCAGGCTGACGAAGTTGCCGACGTCGTGCAGCAGCGCCGCGACCTCGAGCAGCAGCCGATCGCGAGTCGCCAGGCCGTGCTCACCACGCATCTCGTCGAAGAGACGCAGTGCCAGGTGCGCGACATTGCGGGCGTGGCGCGCGTCGAAGCGGTACTTCTCGCCCAGGGCCATGGCGCTCGTGAGGACCTGGCGGCCGAAGTCCTCGATGCCATGACCGGCCTCTTCGCGCGCCAAGTCGATCAGCAAGCCCGCTCGCAGCGACGCGTCCACGACGACCATCCGCTCGGCGGCCGTCTCGCACAACAGCTCGCGGTAGGCCAGCAGCGCCGGAACGAGCGTCTCCGCCTGGGCCAGCGGCAAGTGTTCGTTCTCGACGAGGTCGTCAACGTCGCGAGCAGTCATCTCGTCGCAAAGGGCGAGGAATGCTTCGCGCGTGACCGTGCGCACGGCCACGTCCTGTCCATCCGGATTGAGACGCGCCGCGACCAGGCGCACGTCGCCACCCAACGCCACGAAATGGCGCGCTTGTCCCAGCGGCATCTCGCGCGCGATGTCCTCGACGATGTTGTGGATGTGGCGCCGCAGTAGCCGCACGCGGTGCTCGTGACTGCCGTGCCAAGACGCAAGGCTCTGACGCAGGCGGATCGCGCCCAGTGGGTACGTCCCAGAGTGCACCGGCTCGCCCGCGCGCAGGAAGGACAGGTCCGCGCTGCCACCCCCCACCTCGGCCAGCAGGGCGTCGCCCGAGGTCATGGCTTCGTGGCCGGAGAGGACCTCGCGTACGGCAACGTAGCTGAGCCGGTTCTCTTCAGACCCGTCGACTACCTCGACGTTCAGGCCTGTTCGCAGCCGCACCCGGTCGAGAAAGCCGTCTCGGTTGGCCGCCTCGCGCACGGCGCTGGTCGCGATTGCCCGGTAGTGCGAGACGCCGTAGCTGTCCATGATGCGTCGGAAACCCTCGAGGGCCTTGAGGGTGGCCTCGAGTGTCGCCGGGCCGATGCGCCCATGCGTGAAGGTGTCCTTGCCCAGGAGCACGCCGCGCGAGGCTTGTTCCAAGATATGCGGCGGCTCGCCGGGGCGCAGCTCGGCCACGACAAGGCGGATCGCGCTGGCGCCCATGTCCACCGCTGCCACGACGCGCGGCGATGTGCTCGTGGCAGGCGGCGCGGGCCCGGCGGGGGGAGTGTCGGCGTCCTTCGTCAGAGTCCTCATGCCATTTCACCGTTGGTGCCATTGTACCCGTTCCGGTCTGATTGGTTGAGGGGGCGCGGGCGGCCATGATACGGTCGTCCTGAGTGGGCGAGCGTTCCCATGACCTCTGCAATGCCAGCCGCCAACGCGCTCGTAACGAGCCTTCTGCGGCGCCGCGTGACGGCGCTGTTCGAGCAACTCCCGCACGCCGTAGCCGGGAACGAAGAGGCTATCCACGAATTGCGCATCGCCGGCCGGCGGCTGCGCACGGCACTGCCCGTGCTGGCCCAGCGACCAGGCGGAAAGCGACAAGCTCGTTGTCGCGAGGCGCTGCGCACGCTCACGCGGGCGGCTGGCGTTGCGCGCGATCTCGACGTGGCCGCCGGACTGCTCGAGGCGTATCTCGCGAGCGACATGTCCCAGGGGCCGAAGCCGGCGCTGTTGCGGCGTCACATGCGGGATGCCCGCCGGCGCAGCCGCGCGCGTCTGGCGCAGACCCTGCTCGACGCCGACATCCGGCGACTTCGGGCGGATCTGCGTGTTCTGCTCGCTCGAGGCGGAGCCGAAACACCGACGGCGCTGGCGCGCTGCGCCGTCTGTGCGCGAGCGTGGCAGGCGCGCGTCTCGGCGAGACTGGCTGCCTTGCGCGCCACGCTGGACGTCGAGGCGCTGCACGCCCTGCGACGAGCTGCGCGGCGGCTGCGCTATCTCGTGGAGCTCCACGGCGAGCTGCGCGGACGTGGCAGTCAGGCGCCACGCCTGCTGAAGGGGCTCCAGGACGCGCTCGGCCATATCCATGACCAACACGTTCTGGCCACCTGGCTCCANNCGTTTGCACCGCAGCTACCTCAACTGTCGGCCGGTCGCAACCGTCTCAAGAGCTATGGAGATGTCTGCCATCGCTCCGGCGCCAGCTCCCGCCGTCAAGGATAGGCGCCGTGCGTGACACGGGCGTGACGACGTCGCGCGAATCGCTGCGGGAGGAGGGAGTGCGGAATTGCGGCTTCTGATCGTCCGCCACGCCGCCGCAGTGCCACGGGGCACGCGCGGGCTCTCCGACAGCGAGCGGCCGCTGACGAAGCAGGGGGCCGCCGATTTCGCAAAGGCCGCCCGTGGGCTGGCGCGGGTGTTGCCGCGTCCGGACGTCATTCTGACAAGCCCCCTACCGCGCGCTCGTCAGACCGCCGAGATCGCGCTCGCGGCCTGGAAGTCAAAGGTGCGCGTCGTGGCGGAAGGCTCTCTCGCGGAAGTGGCGCCCGCGCGGGTCGCGAAGGCGCTGGCGCGGCGCCGCCGCCTGCGGCTGGTGGCGGTCTTTGGCCACGAACCCGGCGTCTCGGCCTTGCTGGCATATCTCGTCGGCGCTGACGAGACAGACGCTCTTGGATTCAAGAAGGGCGGCGCCGCGCTGGTGGAGACGCTCGATCCGGGACAGCGCGGATCCGGTCAGCTCATCTGGTTCCTGCCACCCAAGCTGCTCTCCACCCTGGGAGGCGGCCGCTGAACAGGATGTGCCTGCGTTTGCTTCTTCTGCTCCTCGTGCCAGGGGTGCTGGACGCGGCAGCGCCAGAGCCGTCCCCGAGCCCGCAAGGCAAGCCACCACTCCGCGAGCGGCTGCGCCAGCCGCTCGGAAGCCCGCGCTCGATGGCGGGAACGCCGCCAGACGGCGTGACGCTGCGTTTCGAGGACAGAATCGACGTCGTCGTCCCCCCCCTCGACTTTGCCCGACTGCGCGCGGAATGGACAAGACACTGGAATCTGTCAGGCCACGAGGGCTCGGCGATCGGCCCGCCAACGGCGTCGGACCTGCGCGACCGGTCGCGGTATCTGAGTGCGCTCTCAGGGCACCCACTGCCGCAGGCACTTCCCTTGCAGGACCTGGTCATTGCCGCGGGTCGGGCCCTTGCCGGACGTGTCACTCGGAAGGCCATGCCTCCTGCCGGCCCGCCATCGCCAGCCAGCGAGAAGTCGTCGCCGCTGCAGGTGCACGCAGAGGAGGGCGTCGCGGAGTCGTCAGGCGTCTCGTCAGCCGCGGAAAGCCAGCCCACGCCCACGCCAAACCCGGAGGTACCGGAGATCACGACGATTGTGGGCGGGCGACGCACGAACGAGTGACAACAAACGCGCGCGGTGCTAAGCTCCCGCCGCAAAAGGGCCCCGACAGTCGCCAGCAGGAGAATGCGCATGTCCGACACCACCAAATTCGTGCTTTCCGAGAAGCAGATCCCCGACGCCTGGACCAACGTGGTCCCATATCTGCCCACACCGCCGCCGCCGCCCCTACACCCGGGCACGCACCAGCCGCTCGGACCGCAGGATCTCGCCCCCATCTTCCCGATGGCGCTCATCGAGCAGGAGGTGTCGACGCAGCCCGAGATCGACATCCCGGGCGAGGTGCTGGACATCTATCGCCTCTGGCGGCCGACGCCGCTGTTTCGCGCGCGTCGTCTCGAACAAGCGCTCGGCACACCCGCGCACATCTACTACAAGTACGAAGGCGTGAGCCCAGCTGGCAGCCACAAGCCGAACACGGCGGTACCGCAGGCCTACTACAACAAGAAAGCCGGCATGCGGCGCATCTCGACCGAGACAGGCGCGGGACAGTGGGGCAGCGCGTTGGCTCTCGCCTGCCGCCTCTTCGGTCTCGATTGCACCGTCTACATGGTGAAGGTGAGCTATCAGCAGAAACCCTATCGCCGTTCGCTGATGCGCGCCTGGGGCGCCGAGGTCTACGCCAGCCCGAGCGAGCACACCCAGGCTGGGCACAAGATGCTGGCCGCCGATCCGGACTCGGCCGGCAGTCTCGGCATGGCCATCAGCGAAGCGGTCGAAGACGCGGCGACGCATGCCGACACGAACTACTCGCTCGGCAGCGTGCTGAACCACGTGCTGCTACACCAAAGTGTGATCGGCATCGAAGCTCAGAAGCAGATGGCGTTGGCCGGGGAGCGTCCCGAGGTAGTCATCGGGTGCTTTGGTGGGGGCAGCAACTTCGGCGGTATCGCACTGCCGTACGCCATTGAAACCCTGAAGGGCGGCCCCAAGACGCGCCTGCTGGCCGTCGAGCCGCTTGCCTGTCCGAGCCTGACGAAGGGCGTCTATGCCTACGACTTCGGCGATACGGCACAGATGACGCCGCTGCTCCGGATGTACACCCTGGGCCACGACTTCATGCCGCCGGGGATCCACGCAGGCGGTTTGCGCTACCACGGCGCCGCGCCGCTGCTCAGCCACATGCTGGCCGAGGGCCTGATCGAGGCCAGAGCCGTGCCGCAGGTGCCAGTATTCGAGGCCGCGGTCTTATTCGCGCGCTGCGAGGGCATCTTGCCGGCACCGGAGGCGGCGCACGCGATCCGCGCCGCAATCGACGAGGCGCTGGCCGCGCGTGAGGAGGGTCGCGCCCGCACGATCTTGTTCTGTCTGAGCGGTCACGGCCACTTTGATCTGGGGTCGTACGACACGTTCTTCGACGGGAAGCTTCTGGACTACGAGCACCCCGCCGAGGCTATCGCGCGCGCCATGCAGACGCTCCCACGTGTCTGAGACCCGCGCCCGCGGCGCAGGATCGAGCGCGCAGGATCGAGAGGTGAGTGCATGCTGTTCCTCTTGAGTCTCGCCGGCACACTGCTGGGGGCCTGGCTGTGGGTCTCGCTCAGGCGCTCGCATGCCGGCACGCACACGCGGCGCGCGGCCGGGGTGGGGGCGCTCGCTTTTCTGGTGTTCGCCGCGCTTCAGACGTTCACGATCGTACCCGCTGGCGCGGTGGGGATTCTCGACGTGTTTGGCAACGTCTCATTGTTGACGCTGAAGTCGGGGCCGCAACTCGTCAACCCCATGGGCCGCGTCGTCAAGATGTCGATCCAGACTCAGGAGCTGCCGGTAGCGATGGAAGTACCCTCAAAGGAAGGCCTGACACTCAAGCTCGAGGCCAGCGTCCAGTTCCACCTGGACATCGACCGGGCCTACGAGATCTACAAGACCGTCGGCGACGACTACGTGGCCGTGCTCGTCGACCAGCAGTTCCGCTCGGTGACGAGCAGCACGACGTCGTCCTACGATGCGACGGCGCTCTACAC
>PMCG01000024.1:0-1957 GCA_003155335.1 Acidobacteriota bacterium | reverse complement strand
GCCATCGAAGAGCGCCTCGGTGCGGAGCTCGATTCGCAGCGCGCGCTCGAGAAGGCGCGCGAAGAAGCCGAGCGACGTCGCATCGAAGCTCAGGGGATCGCCGACTCGCAACGCATCGTCGCCCAGGGCCTGACGCCGGAGCTGCTCAAGCTCAAAGGCATTGAGGCCACGCTCAAGCTGGCCGAGTCGCCCAACGCCAAGGTCATCGTCGTCGGCAGCGGTAAGGACGGGCTACCGCTGATCCTCGGCAATCAGTAGACCGGCGCGTGCAGCCCGAAGAAGACGAGGGGCCGTGGCGACTGCCACGGCCCGCGCGCTGATTCGATGTTCGTATCCCGCGCAGTGGCGAAGCGGTCTCAGAGCGACTTGGCGATCGAGAAGCGGTAGATCGTCGTCGTCTGGTACTTGTCACCCGGCTTCAGGACCGTGGACGGGAACGACGGCTGGTTCGGCGAATCCGGGTAGTGCTGCGTTTCCAGGCAGAAGCCGGAGCGCTTGCCACACAGGGCTCCGGTCTTGCCGCGCAGCGTGCCATCCAGAAAGTTGCCGGTGTAGAACTGGACGCCNNGGCTCGGTCGTCAGCACTTCCAGCATACGGCCGGTCTTGGCGCTGAAGGCCCGCGCGGCCAGCCGCAACTGGCATGCGGCGCCGTCGACGACGAAGTTGTGGTCATAGCCGCTACCGCGTCGCATCTGCTCGTCGTCCGCATTGATGCGCTCGCCAATCGTGTGCGGGCGAGTGAAGTCGAACGGCGTGCCGACCACCGCACGCAGCTCGCCGAGTGGGATGAGATTCTCGTCCACTGGGGTGAAACGGCTGGCGTTGATCTGCAGCTCGTGGCTGAGGACATCCACGGCGCCGTCGCCCTCGAGGTTGAAATAGGAGTGATTCGTCAGGTTGACGACCGTATCCTTGTCGGTCGTCGCCGCGTAGTCGATCCGGAGTTCGTTCGCGTCGGTCAGGGTGTAGGTGACGGTGACCGCGAGCGTCCCGGGATAGCCTTCTTCCCCATCTTTGCTGGTGTAGCGCAACTCGAGGGCCGGTCCCGCTTGCGTGCTTGTGGGCTTGGCCTGCCAGACGACCTTGTCGAAGCCCCGGATGCCTCCGTGGAGATGGTTCGGGCCGTTGTTGACCGCGAGCGTGTAGGTCGCGCCGTTGAGCGTGAACTTGCCTTTGGCGATGCGGTTGCCATAGCGGCCGACCAGGCAGCCGAAGAAGGGACTGCTCTGCACGTATTCGTCGAGAGAACCTCGGCCGAGAACGACATCGCCAAACTTGCCGGCTCGGTCGGGGACCTTGAGCGAGACCACAATGCCGCCGTAGTTCGTGATGGCAGCCTCGACGCCGTTCGCGTTGGTGAGTACGTAGATATCGACCTGCGTGCCGTCGGCCAGTCGGCCGTACGGCTTCTTCTCGATGCCCTGTGCTGCCGCACTCGTCATGACTGACCCCAAGAGCAGGGCCAACGTCCAGGTACTTGCGACGCGGGCCTGAAACTCAACACTCATGAAACCCTCCGATCTCACACGCCGCGCCTGCTAGCCGCGGAAATAGAGATACGCGCCGAGTATGGCCAACAGGATGAACGCGGAGGCCGCCACGTCGCGCCTACTCCAGCTCGCGCGTGTCGCGCGCCGGTCTTCGTCCGTGGCAGTGCCAAAGGTCAGGCTCTGGATCCGCGCGTAGTCCGGGGCGGCCGTCAGACGGCTGACNNGATCATCACCACCGCGCACACGATCGTGATGAACACGCTGAAGTACTGGAAATAGATGTTGTTGAGGATCCAGAGGAAGGAGCCTTCCGCGTAGCCTCTCCCGATGGTCTGGGCGGCATCGACGTAGCCGAACATGCCCAGCGCCACCGGCGTGTCGACCATCATGCGGAAGAGCCCCAGCGTAAAGCCGACCGTCATCGCCGCCAGGGCACCTTGGGCGTTCATGCGCTTCCAGAACACGC
>PMCG01000366.1:5498-6058 GCA_003155335.1 Acidobacteriota bacterium | reverse complement strand
GCGGGTGCCCGCAGCGAAGCCGGTCGAGTACCCGTCCGCGATGATGCGGCGCTCGGTGTACGTCAGCTCGACGATGTCCTCGATGCCCTTGCCTTGGAGTGCGCGCAGCAGGCCAGAGGTGATGACGACCGACTTGCCGGCGCTGAGCTGGCCCTTGATCTTGGCGATCAGATCAGGATCGAACGCGGCGGACTCGGTCAGCAGCACGAGATCGGCGTCCGTGGGGAAAGTGGGACGCAGGTCGATCGGGATGCCGAGCATGCCGACGTAGTTGTGCAGAAACTCCTCGCCTGTCGAATGGTGCGGCTTGTAGCTGGCAATGCCGATCGGCCGGCCCAGCTTGCCCAGGAAGGCATCGACCTGTTCCAGGCAATAGCCGGCCACGCGCGCCATCGTCGTTGTGGACGGCGCGCTTGCGACCGTGTTTGGGTGATACTCCTGCATGCGCTCGTAGTTGAAGCTCGTGGGCTGCTCCTGCCACTGGGAACGCTCGCCCGGACGGGCAGGCTCGATCAGCGCCGCCCAGTTGAAGAGCGTCATCTCCGGCGCCTTGGCGAACA
>PMCG01000366.1:0-5389 GCA_003155335.1 Acidobacteriota bacterium | reverse complement strand
GTTGACCGCGCGCGCCGGCTTGAGCACCAGGTTCTGCGCAGCCTCGTTCATCAGGTCCACGCGGAACTGGGACCAGCTACGAGTGCCCTTGGCCGCGATGTCGGACGCCTGCTTGGTCGTGACGAAGAAGAAGTCGTCGAGGATGATCTCGTCGAAGTGCCGCGCCGCGGCCTCCGTGACGCCCTTGACGAACGCGCGGTCCTCCGGGTCGGTGTAGCAGAAGGAGCGGAACTGGCCCGCGCTTCCGTCCGAGAAGGTCAAGCCGCCTGCTGTGCGCACGCCGCGCTCTGCGAAAAACCCCTTGATGTTCTCGAGCACGGTCTCGTCCACTGTCAGGCGGTCGCGGTGGGACTCGATGTAGACCTTGTCCACCTTCACCTGGCGGCTGATCGTGTCCCACTGGCGTTCGAGTGTCTCCCGTTGCGCGAGTGACTGGACGACGCGCGCGGGAATGTAGACGGCGACGGCGAAGTTCTGGTACTGGCCCCTTGCCTGGCTCGCGTCCCCGGCAGCAGGCTGGGCGACGGGCGCGCTCTGGCCGTGGCCGGGCACCGGTGAAAGCGCGGCGAGCGATGCTGCCAAAGGTGTCAGCATCCAAGGCAAGTACCGGGAGCGACCAGGCAGCAATTCGGGCATGTTCGTCGGGCCTCCGCGCAACATGAGCTCATAGGTTATTGTAGCCTGCGCCCGCAGGGCACCGACGTCGGTGCGAGGAGGCGCTCGCTCCCGCGACGGCGTCAGGACGCGTCTCGCCGGTGGACCGGAAACTGCGGATAATACGCCTGGCCGGACTCGCGCAGAGAGGCGCAGAGAGAGGAGCGTCCATGCAGGAGAAGATCAAGCAGGTGGCGAGCCGCATCCGGGAGCTGCGCGAGATCTTCGGCGTCTCGGCAGCGAACCTGGCGCAGGAGCTGAACCTGCCGGCCCTTGAGTACGCGCAGTACGAGAGCGGTGCGGTCGACATCCCAGTGGGCGTGCTCTACCAGATCGCGCACCGCTTTGGCGCCGAGCTGACCAGCCTGCTGACGGGCGAGGAGCCGCGTCTGCACACGTACGCGCTCACGCGCCGCGGCCAGGGCGTGTCGGTCGATCGGCGGCGCGAGTACAAGTACCAGAGCCTGGCGTACAACTTCATTCACAAGAAGGCCGAGCCGTTCCTCGTGACGGTAGAGCCCGGGCCTGACGACGCCGCGGATCACCTCAACAGTCACCCGGGCCAAGAGTTCAACTACGTGCTCGAGGGCGATCTAGGAGTGATGCTCGACAAGCACGAAGTGATTCTGCATGCCGGCGACTCGCTCTTCTTCGACTCGGGCGTGCCGCACGGCATGAAGGCGCTGGAAGGCCGGCCGGCGCGATTCCTGGCGATCATCCTCTAGGCAGGAGCGAGTCATGCTACTCGAGAAGTACCTGTCGCGCGTCGAGTTCAACTCCTACGAGGATCTGCGCGATCACTTCAAGATCCAGGTGCCGGAGTCATTCAACTTCGCCTACGACGTCATCGACGAGTATGCGGCCGGTGCCCCGGACAAGACGGCCCTTGTCTGGTGCGACGACCGCGGCGGCGCGGCGCGCTTCACCTTTGGCCAGCTCAAAGAGGCCAGCGATCGAACTGCCAACCTCTTCCGTTCGCTCGGCATCCGCAAGGGCGACCCGGTGATGCTGATCCTGAAGCGGCGCTACGAGTTCTGGTTCTCACTTCTGGCGCTGCACAAGCTGGGCGCCATCGCCATTCCGGCCACGCACCTCTTGACAGCCAAGGACCTGGTCTACCGCAACAACGCGGCCGATGTGAAGATGATCGTGGCCGTGGCTGACCCGGCTGTGCTCGAGCACGTGGATGAGGCCGCGCCGCAGTCACCTACGCTCAAGCTGAAGGTCGTGGTCGGTGGCGCGCGGCCAGGCTGGGTCAGCTTCGAGGCCGGCCAGCGTGAGTCCTCGCCCGAGCTGGCGCGGCCCAGCGGCGACGACGCGCCGCGCAACCAGGACATCTCGCTGCTCTACTTCACGTCAGGCACCACCGGCTATCCGAAGATGGTGCGCCACGATTTCACGTATCCGCTGGGGCACATCTTGACTGCCAAGTACTGGCAGGGAGTGCAGGACGACGGCCTGCACTTGACGGTCTCCGACACTGGCTGGGCGAAATCCGCCTGGGGCAAGATCTACGGTCAGTGGCTGGCGGGCAGCGCGATCATGGTCTACGACTACGAGAAGTTCGTGCCCAAAGACCTGCTGCGGGTCGTTGCCAGCCATGGCGTGACGTCCTTCTGCGCCCCGCCGACGCTCTACCGCTACCTGATCAAAGAGGACTTCTCGCAGTACGACCTGTCGCGGCTGAAGTGTGCCGTCATCGCCGGCGAGCCCATGAACCCGGAGGTCTACAGCCAGTTCCTGCGCTTGACGGGGCTCAAGATCCGCGAGGGCTATGGCCAGACCGAGTGCACCGTGGCTGTGGCCACCTACCCGTGGACCGAGCCGCGCCCCGGCTCGATGGGCTTGCCGTCGCCCGGCTACGACACCGACATCGTGGACGAAAGCGGCCGGTCCTGCGAAGTGGGCGAGGTCGGTGAGATCGTCATCCGCACGGAGCAGCGCACGCCCGTGGGCATGTTCGGCGGCTACTACCGCGATCCGGACCTGACAGCGAGCGTCTGGCACGACGGCGTCTATCACACCGGCGACACCGCCTGGCGCGACGAGGACGGCTTTTACTGGTTCGTTGGCCGCAAGGACGACGTGATCAAGAGCAGCGGCTATCGCATCGGCCCGTTCGAGGTCGAGAGCGCGCTGCTCGAGCACCCGGCCGTGATGGAGTGCGCGGTCACTGCTGTGCCAGACGCGCTGCGCGGTCAGGTGGTGAAGGCGACCGTGGTGCTCACGGCCAAGTACGCTGCTGGCGACGGGCTCGTCGCCGAGTTGCAGGAGCACGTCAAGAAGGTCACGGCGCCGTACAAGTACCCGCGTGCCATCGAATTCGTGACCGAGCTGCCAAAGACGATCAGCGGCAAGATCCGGCGCGTCGAGATCCGCGAGAAGGACAGGATCGAGTAGAGGCGCGGCGCGCCGCGGCTAAGGGAAGCTGGCGAAGAACTTCCAGGTCTTCGGCGCCCAGTCTTCCGGCCACGTGTGGCCCATGCCGGCGTACTTGCACTCGATCACGGGCTGACCGCAGCCACGATAGGAAATGCAGGGTGACGGGTTGACCGGGTCGTAGTCGGCGCTACAGCCGTGAGCATTTCGCTCGAAGTTGACGACGTCGGCGAAGTCGCTCTGCAGGTAGTCCGGGTCGCTGTCGCCGTAGGTGATGCGAAACGCGGGCGCGGTCGTGCCGCAGGTCGCGTTGTAGTGCGCGTCGTCCCCTGACGCGGGCGCGATGGCGCGCAGCNNCGTCGAAGAACGGCATGTCGTAGCCGCTGCAGCGCTCGTCCCAACCGGTGCCCCAGTTGGGATACAGCGGGTTGACGACGCCCTGCGGGAAGACAAGGATCGCGCTGCTGGCTGCTGCCGGCACGTCTTGCAGTCCCATCTCCATCGCCGTGTCGACAGACCCACCCGCGCCGTGGAAGACGAAGACGAGCGCGAGTGGCGTCCGTGGATCGTAGGCCGCTGGCACGAGGAGCGTGTAGTTGCGCGTTTGGCCGCCCGCGACGATGGTGAGTGCCTGGCGCCCGGTTGCCTGCCCCTGCATCCCGCAGCCGGCCGAAGCTGGAGTCGGGGTCGGCGTGGGAGTGGGGGTCGGGGTTGGCGTGACGCTGGGCGTGGGTGTGGGCGTAGGGGTGGGCGTTGGAGCGATAGAGGCGCAAGCGAGCGCCAGCAGCAGGCCAGGCAGGATGCCTGCGGCCACGCACAGAGGAGCTGCCCACACCCAGCGTCGGCCCCTCTCGATCACGCGGCCTCTCCGGATCCCAGCCATGTCGCCACTCCTAGACGGAACGTCGCACCCCTCTGCACAGCGATGGTAGCAACTAGGCCACGAATGGTCGAGCCGAACGTCTCGGCGGGCGCTACGAGCGCTGCCGAGACTCGTGCTACGCTTGCCGCCCGCGGAGGTGACGGCATGAGCGAAGTGGCCGATACGATCAAGGAGACGGTAGAACACGCCGAAGGTGGGGGCGGACTGACGACGCTCGTGGCCGTGGTCATTTCGGTGAGCGCGGCCTTCATGGCCATCTGTAACCTGAAGGACGGGAACATTCGACAGACCATGTCGCAGCTCCAGGCAAAAACCGTCGACACGTGGTCCTACTACCAGGCCAAGAGCACCAAGCAGACCATCGTCCAATCGCAGCTCGAGGAGCTCCAACTGCGGTTGGATGTCGAGCCAAGCCTGTCCGCGCACGCGCGCGAAGCGATCACCAAGGAAGCCGAGCGCTTCCGCGGCGCGGTGCAACGCTATGAGTCGGAGAAGGCGGCGATCAAGGCCGAGGCCGAAAGCTATGAGAAGGAGCACGAGGTCCTCACCCTGCATCACGACCAGTTCGACCTGTCCGAGGCTGGCCTGACGCTGGCCCTGGCCCTCTACGCCGTCACGCTTCTCACGCGTAGGCGCTGGCTGTTCGGCCTGGCGCTCGCCTTCTCAATCCTCGGGGTCGTGATGGGCATCGCGGGCTTCGCCGGCTGGAACCTGCATCCTGAGTGGCTGGCCCAGCTCCTCGGATAGCCCTGGCCGCAGCAGCTCCGCTTCAAGCCGCATCCACGGCGCAGTGATGACGCGCGTGTTGTAGCGGTCCAGGTACTCGCGCCGCTCCGGCGTCAGCGGGTAGGATTCCTCCCGCCCGTACGGATAGCGCGACATGCCGTGGAAGGGGAGCGGCGTGACTGCGTCCGGGCTGGCCGAGTGCAGGTCCATCTCCTTGCTGAAGCCGTCGCCGTAGAGCAAGTACGTGCGCGTGAACCCGGCCGGCAGTGGCGGCAGCGACTTCGCGTCGAAGGAGAGGCTGATCTCGTCGCCCGAGCGTGCGATGACGAAGCGATCGTCGGCTGCTGTGAGCAGCTCGCGCACGTTGCCCTCGCGCGTGTAGCGGCCAGGGAACACCTTCCAGGGTGAGAAGGCCGAGACGCGGGCGTAGTTGTAGCCGAAGGGTTCGTGGCCATCGGCCGAGCCTTCCGCGGAAAAGCCGCGCCAGTGCAGATCCGCGGTGGCGACGGCCAGGCGCGTGGGGGTGAGATCGAGCGACTCGTCCGACGTCGCGACCTGGATCTGATCCCAGTAGATGCGCTCGTTCGTTCGGATGCGCACCTGGCGCTGCGTCGGCGTCACGACATCGGTCACATCCAGGACGATCGTCTGCGGCCGGCCCACAGGAACGCCGATTTCTGGGATCGCGACGCGCCAGCCGCCCTGGCCGTCAGGGACCTCGAGCACAGGCGCGATCTCCGTGAGCCC
>PMCG01000171.1:3575-3721 GCA_003155335.1 Acidobacteriota bacterium | reverse complement strand
GGGTTGGTCTGCACGTGGCCGATCTTGAAGGGCACGGCGACGATGAACTTGATCTCGCCGGTCTTGAGGTTCATCCCGGCGAGGCCGGCGGGACCGGCTCCCATGCCGCGCGGACCGAACGGCCCCTCGATCTTCGTTCCGGCCGG
>PMCG01000171.1:0-3545 GCA_003155335.1 Acidobacteriota bacterium | reverse complement strand
TCGCTGTCGGCGAAGAGCTTGGCGAGGTCGACCTCAACGATTTGGAATGGGCCGCGCGGCCCCCTGAATCTGGCGCCACTGGCACCTGGTGTGCCGGATCCGGCCGGAGGCGCGTCGGGCGCAGGACCAGTGCCGGCCGCGGCAGGAGTCGGTGGGGGAGTCGACGCAGGCGAGGCGGCGCTCGGCGGTCCACTCACCCCGCGGTCCACGCCGCCGCTGGGATCACGCATGACATACAGCTTCATCGAGAGCCGGGCGACGCAGAGCATCCCGACGTAGCCGCCCTCGGTCACCTGGACGATCGCGCCGTTGTCCTCGTTGACGGCCATGGCCTGGCCGGGCACGCGGTCGGAACGGAAGATCAGCCACTTGCCGTCGGACGTCCATTGCGGATGCGTCTGGTAGATCTTGGAGTCGCCCGCTGGCGTGCTCGTCAGGAATGTGAGCGGGATACCGGTCACGGGATCGGGCACGATCTTCTTCTCGGACGGGAAACGGCGGCCGATCTGGGCGGACGCCGTCGATGCCAGCAGGAGCGACACGCCCAGGCCGAACGCGGCGCGAAGAGACGGTTGGTAGTTCAGCATGCCGAAGGACCTCTCGAGTCTCCGTCAACCGATTCTCGGTCTCTCCTGAGTCTCGGAAGCGGAAAAAAGAAACAATACCACGTCGCCGCTGCCTGTTGACACCTCGCGGGGCGAGGGGGTACCCTCCCTCCAACGATTTCAATCAAAGGACTCGTCAATGAACCCACGTTCCATCGCAATTCTGTTGGCTGGCGCGCTTGCGCCGTTCTCGTCTTCAGTCGCCTTCGCCGCTGCACCCGTGACCCTGCGCGAAGTCGATGAGATCATCCCGACCTACAAGGCGGCGGCGCCGGACCCGAACCCGATGTTCTACTTCGGCCGCGAATCGCAGGGCGCGGAGGGCCGCATCTATCCCTATCCGCTCCTCGACAACCTCACGAACCAGCGGAGCGAGCAGACCTACCACATCGTGTACCTCGAAAACGAGTACGTCAGAATCGGCATCGCGCCCGAGCTTGGCGGCCGGTTGTTCTCCGCGCTCGACAAGACCAACAACTACGACTACATCTATCACCAGCACGTCATCAAGCCGTCGCTCATCGGGCTGACCGGCGCGTGGATCTCCGGCGGCATCGAGTGGAACATCCCACACCACCACCGCGCCTCGACCTTCAGCCCCGTGCAATACCGTACCGAGGAGCATGCCGACGGCAGCAAGACCATCTGGGTCGGCGAGCTGGAGATCCGCCACCGCATGCGCTGGGCCGTCGGCTACACGCTGCGTCCGGGCAGCTCCGTGCTCGAGTGCTCCGTGCGCATCGTGAACCGCACGCCGTTCCTGAACTCCATGCTCTGCTTTGCCAACGTCGCAGTCCGCACGAACGACAACTACCAGATCATCTTTCCGCCGAGCACTCAGTGGGTGACGCACCATGCCAAACGGGAGTTCACCACCTGGCCCATCGCCACCCAGCCCTACGGCGGCACGAACTGGGACAAGGTCGACGTNNCGGAGGACTTCTTCGCGGGCTACGACCACGGCAAGCAGGCCGGCGTCATGAGCGTCGCCGACCACCACATCGTGCCCGGCAAGAAATTCTGGACCTGGGGCAGCGGCCCCCGCGGACGCATGTATGACGAGATCCTCACCGACAGCGACGGCCCCTACATCGAGTTGATGGTCGGCGCCTACTCGGACAACCAGCCCGACTACTCGTGGCTGCAACCCTTCGAGGCGCGGGCGTTCGAGATGAACTGGTATCCGTTCCGCGACATCGACGGCGTGAAGAACGCCAACCTCGACGCTGCGGTCAATCTCGAGGTGAAGGACGGCCAGGCGAAGTTCGGCTTCAACACGACCAAGGCCTTCCCCGCCGCGACAGTCAAGCTCAAGGCTGGCGACAGAGTGCTGCTCGAAGAGCAGATCGCGATCGACCCCGCCAAGCCCTACACGAAGCAGGTCGCGGTCCCTACCGGCACCGATGCGCATGACGTGCGCGCCTCGCTTTCCGCCAGCGGTCGCGAACTCGTCGCCTACTCGCCGATACGGCTGACGCCCATGCCGCAGCCCGCGGTCGTCACGCCGCCGCCCGCGCCGAAGGAGTTCAAGACCGACGAGGAGCTCTATCTCGCCGGCCTGCGCATCGACCAGTTTCACAACCCGACGCTCGACGCGGATCCGTATTGGGAGGAAGTGATCCGCCGCGATCCCGGTGACACCGAGGCGAACACGGGCCTGGGCCGGCTCGATCTGCGCCGCGCGAAGTTCGTGGACGCCGAGAGGCATTTCCGGGCCGCGCTCGAACGGCTCACGTTCAAGCACACCACGCCGAAGAACGCCGAGCCGCTCTACTATCTCGGGGTCGCGCTCAAGGCTCAGGGCAAAGCCGACGAGGCGTTCGACACCTTCTACAAGGCCGCTTGGAGTCAGGAATGGAAGGCCCCGGCGTACTTCGCGCTCGCGGAAATCTCGGCCGCCCGCGGCGATTTCGCTGCCGCCCTGAAGTTCGCGGACAGCTCGCTCGACGCCAACGCGCTCAACATCCGCGCCGCCGGGCTCAAAGCCGCTGCGCTCCGTCACCTCGGCCGCTCCGCCGAGGCGCGCGAGGTCGTCGCTGCCGCGCGCAGCACCGATCCGCTCGACGTCCGCCTGATGGCCGAGCAGTGGCTCGCGACCAAGGACGCCGCTGTGGGCAAGACGCTCTTCGCCACGCTCAACACCTATGGCACGACCGCGCTGGAGCTCGCCGCCGAATTCGCTGACGCCGGTCTGTGGCGCGATGGCGTCGACACGCTCGTGCCCGCCGTCGCGGCGGCTGACCCGACGAAGGTCTCGCCCCTGGTCGACTACTACCTCGGCGATTTCAGCGAACGGCTTGGGGATGCGGCGAAGGCATCCCAATACCGGACCCAAGCGGCAGCGGCATCTCCGGAATATGTCTTCCCCTTCCAATGGGAAAACATCGCCGTNNCCGAGATTCCCCATCGCCTGGCGCAACCTCGCGTCGGCGTTCTCCCATCGGGAAGGCGCCGAGGCGCGCGCCAAGGCGATCGCCGCGCTCGAAAAGGCCGTGGCGCTTGGCGATGCCTACCCGACGCACTTCGCCGAGCTTGACCGGCTCTACCAGGCGGCGGGCACTGCGGCCGAGAAGCGCCTGGCGCTCCTCGAGCAGCACCAGCCGGCCGTAGTGAAAAAGGACGAAGGTCTGGCCGCGTTGATCGGCCTCAAGACCTACGCCGGCAAGGCCGACGAGGCGATCGCGCTCCTGCAAGGCCGCACCTTCAGCATCTGGGAAGGCGGCACCGCCTTCGACACCGGCGAGGCGTGGATCGACGCGCAGATCGTACGCGGCCTGCAACGTCTCGGCGCGAAGCAGAACCAAGACGCGCTGGCCAGTTTCGAGGCCGCCCTCACACCGCCAGCCAACCTGCGCGCCGAACAACGCGGCGGATCGCGTCTGGCGGAGATCACCTACTGGATCGGTTGCGCGCTGGAAGCGCTCGGCAATGGCGACCAGG
>PMCG01000360.1:225-4089 GCA_003155335.1 Acidobacteriota bacterium | reverse complement strand
GACCCGGTCGGTCCGGTCACCAGGACCATGCCGTAGGGCTCGCGAATGAAGCGTCGAAAGCGTGTCAGCTCATGCTCGTCGAAGCCCAAGACGTCGAGCCGCAGAGAGGAGAACTGCTTGGAGAGGCTCTCCTTGTCCAGGATGCGNNACGCGCTTCTCCGCGATGTCCAGCTCCGCCATGATCTTGATGCGGCTGATGATGGTGGCGTGGTGCTCGCGTGCGATCGGCCGCATGGCCTGCTGCAGCACGCCGTCGATGCGGTACTTGATCAGCACCTCCTGCTCGCGCGTCTCGATGTGAATATCCGAGGCACGGCGGCTCAGGGCGTCGAGCAGCGTCGAATCGACGAGCTTGACGATCGGCGAAGAGTCGGCCTGGATCTTGTCGAGTGTCAGGGCCTCTTCGCCGTTCTCGTCCTCACGAATGATCTGGATCTTGAGCGACTCGGAGACTCGCTCCAGCACCCGCTGCGTGCCCTGGCTGCGCTTGAGCGCCTCCTGGATCGCGGACGGCGTGCCCACGGCGGGCTGCACGAGCGTGTCGAGCAACAGGGAGAGCTCGTCCACGACCGGCAGATCGGTGGGATCGGCCATGACCAGCACGAGTCGCTCACCCTGTCGACAGTACGGCAGGAAGCTGTGTCGGAACATCAGCTCGACTGGGATGGACTGCAGCAGCTCCGGGTCGGGCGTGAACGTCGCGATATCGACGTACTCCAGGCCGTAGCGCGCAGCGAGGTCTCTGGCGCGCTCTTCCTCGGATGCCAGCGCCATCGCCTCATCTGCCGCTGAGGCGAGGCCGGTGCTGCCTGTGCGGATCTGCTCCGGCGCCACTAGTGGTTCCCTTGGATGCGCGAGAACGACTCGAAGATCGGCAAGTAGAACGCGAGCAGCATTGTCGCGACCACCACCGCCAGCAGCATGATCATGATCGGCTCCACCAACGCCAACGTGACCGCGATACGGTTGTCTAGCTCCTCATCGTAGAACTCAGCAAGCGCCGTCAGCATCTCTCCCAGGGCGCCCGTCTGTTCGCCCACTTTGACCATTTCGAGCGCCAAGCTCTCGAGCATCCCGGTCGACTCGAGCGCATGCGTCAGGTTCTTCCCCTCTCGTATGAGCGGCGTCGCGTCGGCGACTGCCTGGCCCATGGCGCGGTTGCCCACCGAGGCCGAAGCCACTTCGATCGCGTTTATCAGCGGCAAGCCGCCGGCGAGCAAGGTCGCGAGCGTGCGCGCGAGTTGGCTCGTCGCGTAGATGCGCATCATGTGACCGATGAGCGGAATGCGCAGGAGCCAGCCGTCGAGTTTGATGGCCGAGCCCGGACGCATGCGCCACGCCACGGCCCCGCCAACGACGCCGACGACAAGTGCCAGGATGATGAGGCCATTCTGCTGCGCGTGGCGCGCGATCCACACGACCGCGCGCGTCAGCAAGGGCAGCTCGCCGCCCAAGTCGTGGAAGAACCTCTCGAAGCTTGGGATGACGAAGAACACCAAGACGGATCCCAGGGCCCCCATGACTGTCAGCAATAGCGCGGGGTACACGCTGGCCGTGACGGCTTTGCGCTTGATGGCCTCGTTGAGTCGCAGGTACTGGGCGAAGCGCCGCAGCACGGTCTCGAGGCTGCCACTGCGCTCGCCGGCAACGAGGCTGGCCGTGAGAATCGGCGGATAGAGGTCTCCCTCTAACCGCACAGCGTCGGACAAGGCGGAACCTGTCTTGACGCGATCGCGAATGGCCGTCAGCGAGCGCTTGAATCCGGCGTGGGCCTGCCGCTCGATCATGACGTCCAGGGCCTGGAACAGAGGCAGCCCGGCCTTGAGCAGTGTCGCCAGCTCCTGGCTGAACAGGCGCACCACAGAGCGCGGGATGCGACGGGAGCCCAGGCCCCAGTGTTTGAGGTCGAGCGAGCGCCGGATGGAGAAAATAAAGAAGCCCTTTGCCTCGAGCTCGGCGCGCAGGACCGCGGCGCTCTCGCCGACAAGGCGACGCTCCTCCACTTCCCCGCTCGGTGTGCCGACTTTACACACGTATTCCAATGGCAGCTCTCGCTCACTTAGACGCACGGTCGCCCGTTTCGGCTCGACCCGGGTTACGGTAACAGCCACGCCGCGGACATTCAAATCCCCCACTCTGCATCTCCGCGCCTGGAGACCGAGCGGCCTAGCGGTAGTGAAACAGGAGCCGGTCGATCAGGGAGGTGACCGCCAGCACGGCCTGGAGACCGGCCAGGATGATGAGGCTGAGGCGAGCGGCCAGGCCCAGAGACCAGAGCCGCTCAGCGCCGACCGCCGCCAAGATCGCGATCGGCGTCGTGAGGGCGTAGAGATAGCGAACCTCGACGGGTGAGACAAGCGCGACCAGCATCAGCGCTGCCCCGGCCAGGACAAAGGCCTTGACCGCGCGCGCCAGCCGATCGTTCTCCAGCCACCACCAGCCGATTACGGCCAAGAGCAGCACTGGCGCGCCGAGCCACTCCCAGCCCACGCCGTTGCCAACGCCCTTGAGTTGCTGCACGAGCACCGTCGTCAGCGGCTGACCCCCACCCTGCCCCGCGCCCTCGATCAGACGCGGCACCTGGCTGGCGATCAGCCGCGTGAACGCCGCATAGTACAAGGCCACGGCACCTGCGCCCACTGCAAGCGCTGCGGCCCGACGCCAGCGCGCCGCGCGCGCATCAACCCTCGCAATCGCAGCCAGGAACAGAGCGAAGACGGCCAGGACGATCGCAGCGGACAGATGACCGAGGCCTGCGAGAGCGAAGAGCATCGCCCCGACGGCCCACCCTCCCGGCGCGCTTCCGGCCCACCAGGCGAAGAAGATGGTCGTGAGCGCCTGCCCGAAGACGTTGGGTAGGTTGCCCTGCGAGTAGGGTAGGAACGTGCCAGGCAGCATTTGGAGACCGATTACGGTCCCGGCAGCCAGCCGCGGCGACCGTGGCGCCAGCATGATGAAGAGCGCGAGCGCAGCGAAGAAGCCTGCGATGCCGGCCCCCCAACGTACCAGCGCGACGGCATCCAGACCCAGGCGTTGGAGTGGCGCCAAGACCGCAAAAAGGGAAACACCGTACGGAATTCGGAACGGCACGGCGTGCTGCGTCTTGCTCGTCGGGAATAGGTCTCCCCGCGCGACCTGTTCGAGCATGTGCGCCTGAAAGACGGCGTCGCTCACCACCATGACCGACGACGGCGCCAGCACGAGCTGCACGAACGTCGCGGCGAGCACAGCGACAAATGCAAACGGTCCGACGCCGGGCACGCGCCGCGCGAGCACCTTGGCCAACACCAGCCCCACGACACCGCCAGCGACCAGGACGCCGGCCACCTGCACAGCGTACCCTGAGCGCACGACGCCACAGTGCGTGAGCAGCAGGCCTGACAGCCCAATGCTCACCGCCGTCAGCGATAGGCTGACCCCAAGACCGCAACCGCCCGCGCGTGCAAGCAGCGCCAGCGTCACCGCAGGCAGCACGAAGAGAAGCAGCAGCGACACGCCGGGCACAAGCGAGCGATCCAGTGGCGTGAACGTGAGATGCCGAAGCTGCGTTCCCAGCAGCCGCCCATCGCTCGCGCGAAAGGGCTCAACGTCAATGCCGACCTCGAGACCGTGACTGTGTAGCTCAATCGGCCAAGCAGCGGAACGCACTCCGGGCGCCAGGGCGCCGAGCACGCTACCGCCGACAACGACTCGCACCGGNNTCGAAAAGAACGCCTCTTCGCTGCCGCGTGCGACGTCGGCCGACGGCACGGAGGCGAAGTGATCGGTGCAGAATGCCACTGCTACCGCGAAAACGCCAGAGCCCACCGCGGTGAAGAACGTGGCGCGATTCCAGATCGCCATGCGCGCGAAGCATAGCGGAGC
>PMCG01000360.1:0-177 GCA_003155335.1 Acidobacteriota bacterium | reverse complement strand
TGGATACAGCCACGCAGCAGGGCCTCGTCGGTCTCTTGGCCGACGACCGTCTCGTCTCCGATGCGTGGCCGGAGCCCGTGCGAGACCGGCTGCGCCAAGCGGCGCGAGAGAGCCTCGTGCGCGGTACGCGACACCTGGATCTCGCCGCGCGCGCACACGAACTGCTGCTCAGGCACA
>PMCG01000297.1:4358-5956 GCA_003155335.1 Acidobacteriota bacterium | reverse complement strand
ATGTCGCTCCCGGCGTCGCAGGCCTTCTGATGGAGCTCGGCAGCCTTGGCCTTGTTCTGCGCCACGCCCTTGCCGTGCTTGTACATCAGCCCGAGCGCGAAGCAGCCGCCCGCGCTCCCAGCGTCGCAGGCCTTGCCGTAGAGCCCGGCGGCTCTCGCTTTGTCCGGCGCCACGTGGACGCCTGTCTCGTAGATCACCCCGAGGTCGAAGCAGCTCTTCGCGTCCCCTCCGCCGCACGCCTTCTGAAGGGCCGCCGGATTCTGCGTCTGCGCGGCTGCCAGAAGTGGGGAGGTCGCCACGGCAACGGCAAAGGCACATAGCGCGAGTCTGCGCATAGAGCCACTCCTCTCCGGAAACCGCCTTCATTCTACAGCCGAGCCGCAGGGGCCGGGGCCTCCACGGTATACTCTGGCTGTCCGTGCGATCCTCATTGGCGCGCGCTGACGGCAAAATGATGACGACTCAATGATCGAGGGTGCGATGCGACACACTTGGCTATTGCGACTTCTCCCGGTGCTTGTGGCCGGTCTTGCGGGCGCGGCAGCTCAGCCGCTCTGGGGAGCAGTGCCGGAGAAGCAGTCCGACGGCGTCCTGGTGCCGCTGGGCAGCGCCCTTCTCAAGGTCGAGGTCTGCTCTGAGGATGTCGTGCGCGTCGCGTATGCGAAGGACCGCAGCTTCTTCTCGCGCGCGAGCCTGGCCGCTGCGCCGAAGCGCTGCGTGCCGACAGCCTGGGACCTGACGAGCTCGAAGCGCGAGGCCGTGGTCTCAACGCCGCGCCTCAAGGTGCGCGTCGATCTCGTGAGCGGCGCCGTGCGCTTCTTTGACGCGGGGAATCGACCGATCCTCGCCGAAAAGGCGGGCGGGCGGGCGCTCGATGCGGCGGAGGTGCAGGGCGAGCATACCTTCCACGTGCGGCAGCAGTGGGAAGGGAATGGGGACGAGGCGCTCTACGGCCTGGGCCAACACCAGAACGGGCTCCTCGACATCAAGGGCTACGACATCGACCTGTGGCAGCACAACGGTACGGTCATCATCCCCTTCCTGGTGTCGAGCCGCGGGTACGGCATCCTCTGGGACAACACGTCGTTCTCGCGCTTCGGCGATCTGCGGCAGTTCGAGCCGCCGCCGGCCGCGCGCCTCTTCGACGCAAAGGGCCAGCCGGGTGGCCTCAGCGCGTCCTACTATGCGGGCCGCAACTTCGATCGACTGGTGGCTGAACGCGTCGAGCCGCGCATCGACATCTCGGGCGACGCACGCGACGCCAACCAGGGCAGTCATCCGAACCTGCCCGCAGGCGAGTCGAGCGTGCGCTGGGAGGGCTTCATCCAGCCGGAGACCAGCGGCGATCACTTGTTCCAGACGTTCTCGAACAATGGGCTCAAGGTGTGGATCGACGACGCGCTCATCGTCGATCGCTGGCGCCAGAACTGGCTGCCGTGGACTGACCTGGCCCGGTTGCGCCTCGAGGCCGGGCGTCGCTATCGCGTGAAGGTCGAGTGGACGAACGATCAGGGGAACGAGACGGTGCGCTTGCTCTGGAAGACGCCGAGCAACGACACGGCCACGTCGCTGTGGTCCGAGGTCGGCGAGGGCATCGA
>PMCG01000297.1:0-4308 GCA_003155335.1 Acidobacteriota bacterium | reverse complement strand
CATCGCTTCGACCCGGAGCGCTTCCCGGATCCCGTGGGCTGGATCCGCACGATTCACGACAAGCTCAAGGCGCGACTGATGATCTCGGTCTGGCCCAAGTTCTACCCGGGCACCGAGAACTTCGAGGCCATGCACTCGCGCGGNNGCCGACGCGCGCCGGCTGTTCTGGGCCCAGGTCGAGCACGAGCTCTTCCGCAAGGGAGTCGATGCCTGGTGGATGGACGCGACCGAGCCGGACCTCCTGCCCACGCCGACGCTCGAGGGACAGCGCACTCACGTCCACCCCACGGCGCTGGGCACAGGCTCGCGCGTCTTGAACGCATTTGCGCTCATGCAGAGCCGGGGCGTCTACGAGGGACAGCGCGCCACGGCGCCGAACCAGCGCGTCTTCATCCTGACGCGCTCCGGCTTCGCGGGTCAACAGCGCTATGCCGCGGCCACCTGGTCAGGGGACATCTCGTCGAGCTGGACCGCGATGCGCGCGCAGATCCCTGCTGGCATGGGCTTCGGCGTGTCTGGCATGCCTTACTGGACGATGGACATCGGCGGCTTCTCAGTGCCGGCGCGCTTCTCGAGTGAGAACCCGAAGCCGGAGGACGCGGAGGAGTGGCGCGAGCTGAACGCGCGCTGGTTCGAGTTCGGCACGTTCTGCCCGTTCCTGCGCGTGCACGGCGAAGCGCCGAACCGCGAGATGTGGTTCATGGGCGGCGAGTCGCATCCGGCATACCAGGCGCAGCTCAAGTTCGACCGACTGCGCTACCGCCTGTTGCCGTATGTCTACTCGCTGGCCGGCTCCGTGACGCGCGAGGCTGGCACGATCCTGCGGCCGCTCGTGATGGATTTCCGTGGCGACGCGCAGGCGCGCGAGGTCGTGGATCAGTACATGTTCGGACCGGCGTTCTTGGTCAGCCCGGTCACGACGTACAAGGCCCGCAGCCGCTCCGTCTACTTGCCCGAGGGCACCGGCTGGTTCGACTTCTGGACCGGCGCGGCCCTGCGCGGCGGACAGACGATCGAGGCCGCGGCCCCCTACGACGCGATGCCCATCCACGTGCGCGCAGGCTCACTGATCCCCTTTGGCCCGGCGCTCCAGTACACCGCCGAGAAACCCTCTGATCCGATCACGCTCTACGTCTTTGACGGCGCCAATGGCGAATTCACGCTCTACGAGGACGACGGCTTGACCTACGACTACGAGAAGGGCGCCTCTGCGACGATCCGCTTGCGCTGGGACGATGCTGCCAAGACGTTGACTATCGGCAAGCGCGAGGGCCGCTTCCCGGGCATGCTTCAGGAGCGCACGTTCGGCGTGGTGTTCGTTTCGCGCGACCGCCCGCTCGGCTGCGACCCGGACCGTGCGCCTGACCGAACCGTGCACTACACCGGCGCTGCGATCCAGATCGCCCGGCCGCAATGACCGCGCACACGACTGCCCAAGAGGCCCCAATGACTCCACGCACTGCTGCCCGCGCTGCCTGCTTTGTGCTGGTCGCCGCGCTGACCGGCATGACCGCTGCCGCGCACGCTCAGTCCGCGAGCTCGGGCAAGCCCGTCGTGCCGGACGTGCCGGCATGGCTGCACAACGCGGTCTTTTATCAGATCTACCCGCAGACGTTCTACGACACGAATGGCGACGGCATCGGGGACTTCCAGGGCATCATCGAGAAGCTCGACTATGTGAAGAGCCTCGGCGCGGACGGCATCTGGCTCAATCCGTTCTTCGACTCGCCCTTTCACGACGCCGGCTACGACGTGCGCGACTACTACAAGGTCGCGCCGCGCTACGGCACCAATGACGACGCGCGCCGGCTCTTCGAAGAGGCACACAAGCGCGGCCTGAAGGTGATCTTCGACTACGTCATCAGCTACACAGCCATCGATCACCCGTGGTTCGTGGATTCGTGCGAGCAGCAGCCGAATCGTCACTCGAATTGGTACGTCTGGACAGACAATGTCTGGATCCAGGAAGAGGGTCCGCTGGCAGGGAGCTTCATTCACGGCTATTGCCGCCGCAATGGCAACTTCATGCGCAACTTCTACTGGTCTCAGCCGGCGCTCAACTTCGGCTTTGGCAAACCTGATCCGAAGAAGAAGTGGCAACTGTCGCCGCGCGACCCGGACGTACTGGCGCTGCGCGAGGAGCTGAAGAAGATCGCGCGCTTTTGGATGGACATGGGCGCCGACGGCCTGCGCGCGGACATGGCCGGAGCCCTGGTCAAAGGCGAGGACGTGAACCAGGACACCAAGGGCTTCTGGCGCGAGATCCGCGAGATGTTCCGCGAGCGCTACCCTCAGGGCTTCATGGTCTCCGAGTGGTCGTATCCGGTAGACGCTCTCGACGGCGCGTTTCACGCCGACTTCTTCCATTGGGTCGACGGCTACAACGATCTGATGCAGAAGGAGAGCTGGCGCATCTTGAACGACTACTCTGACGGGCACAGCTTCTTCGACCGCGAGGGCAAGGGCGACGTCGCGCGCTTCCTCGCGAGCTATATGCCGGCCTACCAGGCGACGCGCTCCAAGGGCTACATCTGTCTGCCCATCGGGAACCACGATCTGGCGCGCATGAACAACCAACGCACGACCGACGAGCTGGAGATGATCGTGGCCTTTGGCCTCAGCATGCCGGGCGTGCCGTTCCTCTACTACGGAAACGAGATTGGCATGCGGCAATTGGGCGACCTGCCGTATGTCGAGGGCGCCTACAAGCCGCGCTCAGGCGCGCGCACGCCGATGCAGTGGGCGCCGGGCAAGAACCTCGGGTTCTCGAGCGCCGCACCGGAGAAGCTCTACCTGCCAGTGGACGCGGCAGCGGACGCGCCGACAGTCGCGGCACAGGAGAACGACCGGACCTCGCTCCTCAATCGCGTGCGGCGGCTGATTCGCTTGAAGCACACAGAGCCGGCGCTCGCAGCGTATGCCGAGTTCGTGCCGCTGTATGCCAAGAGCTTCACGTATCCATTGGTCTACGCCCGCACCAATGGTGACGCAGTGGTGCTTGCGATCTTCAACCCGTCGGCACAGGCTGCGTCGGCCGCGCTGGCGTCGCCGGCCGCGTACAAGACGCTGCGGCTCCTGGCTGGGAAGACGATCCCGATCGTCAAGAAGGCCGGCACGCTGCGGATCGACGCGCCTGGTCAGAGCTACGCCCTGTACCGACTCGTGAAGTAACCGGAGACGCGTGAGAAGCCGGCAACGATCGGCCTAGCACCGATCGGGCGTGGAGGACGCTCAGTCGCGCAGGCCACGCGACGCCGCACGCCGGGACGACTCGCCACCCTAGATCCAGCCCAGGCGCTTGCAGGCGCCATAGACAAGGTAGACGCCCAGGCCGGAGACGAAGACGCCGAACGCGAGCCGCAGGTAGGGCCCTTTCATCTGGTTTGCGAGATAGGCGCCGCCCCAGCCGCCGACAAACATGCTGCAGGCGAGAAGGATCGCCGCGCGCACGTCCACGTTCCCGTGGCGGTAGTACTCCGCCGCCGCTGCCAAGCCGATTGGAGGCAGGAGCACGGCCAAGCTGGTTCCTGTTGCCTTGTGCTGCGAGAAGCCTGCCCAGTAGATCAGGGCCGGGACGATGACGATGCCTCCGCCGACGCCGAATATCCCGGCGAAGAGGCCCCCCACACAGCCGATGACCACGAACGTCAACCACGACGCCATCGTCCACCTCCGATCAACGTGTCACGGCTTTCGGAAGACCAGGAACAACTGATAGGGGAGCAGATCGGGACGCTCGACGGCGAAGGTCAGGCCGGCCGCGCCTACCATGCGGAGCATCTGCGCGCGAGGGATCTTCACCGACTCGGGCGGTCCCTCGGGCAGCTTGCCCTCCCTGAACTCGATCAGGACCAGCCACGCGCCGGACTTCATCTCTGTGGCCAGCCTGCGCAGCCACGCCGCGCGGTCGGAAACGTGGTGCAGCACGTCGCAAACGAACACGAGGTCGGCCTCGGCGGGTATCGTGGGGTCGGCCGGTTCGATGAGCACAGGCTGGACGTTGGGCACGCCCTCGGTCATGGCCTTGTGGTGGATGTGCCGGATCATCTCGGCATCGCTGTCGGCGGCGATGACCTTCCCGTGCGGCAGAGCCTTCGCCAGTCGAAAGGTGAAATAGCCCGAGCCGGCGCCCAGGTCAACGACGGTCTCGCCGCCGCGCAGACCAACGGCGGCGACCACCTCATCGGGCTTCTGCCAGACTGCGCGGTCGGCGCGATCGAGGAAGGCGATGTACTTCTCAGCGTCTTCGAACGGCCTCATGTGCGCCGGGTCGATCCCGGCCTTGCGCAGCGGACAGTCGATGGGCGG
>PMCG01000066.1 GCA_003155335.1 Acidobacteriota bacterium | reverse complement strand
CGTAGCTTCCGGTCGAGGGCAGGAGAATCATGAACGGGCCCCGGCCCTTTTGTGCCAGACTCACGAACCCGCACGGCGCCGCCCACCGGAGCGTGAACATCGAGCCGTTGGTGATCGTGGCTGGGTCGGCCGTGAAGCTCGTCATCGGCTGCGGCGCGCTGGCGGTGCAGGCCGTCGCGGTCGGTGCCGGTGTCGGCGTGGGCGTTGACGGCCCGGTCGGCGACCCACACGCTACGAGCAGCGCTCCACCTACGATCAGCAGACGGTCCAGTCGATAGCTTGGCGACATACTCGTTCCTCTGACAAAAGCGAACGAGCGGATTCTCCGCCCCAAGCAGTCGATGGTCAAGGCGCGTCGCCTTGGTGCCGAGACCGAGCGGCCGCACCACATGAAGTGCCGCAAGCTCACGCGCACCTGAGCGCGCACAGACGCTCTCTGCCGAGACGCGGTTCAGGTTCTCGGCGCGCCCGCTGTCTGCTGGACTGCTTTCACCCACGCGATCGCGAGGTTGACCATGTTCTCGAACTCCATGTTGCGCCCGTAGTACGAACCATTCGCGATGTCCGCTTCTCTCTCGCTCTCCGTCCTCGGGTCGCTGCCACAGTTAGCACGGATCAGGAGCTGGCCTGGCCGGGACGTGAGCACGAGAGTGTGCTCTGTGTTGGGCAGGGCCGCACAGAAAGTGGCATCTTCGACAGTGCAGTCGGCCGGTCGCCACGGGAGCCGCCAGTAGCGCCAGTGGCGGTCAGGGTCGTATGGCGTGAGCGCATTGGCGCCAAGCACGGACGCCGGCGCCAGGAAGTTCGAGTTGCCCTCCAGATGGATCCACGGCGCTCGGTCGAGAGTGGGGCTCTTCAGCCGCAAGCGCATCCACACCGACGCAACATCCGCAAAGAAGCGGACTCGGGCCACGCCGACATCCGGGATCGGCACGTCGATCACTGGCGCCAGGAAGGTGTTTCGGAGCGTAGCGTTCAGAGCGGGGGCGGACCGCGACAGCAGCACGCGGTCCAACTCACTAGAAAGTCGCGTGCTCTTGACGGCACCTGCGAAATAGAAGAAGGCCCGCACCCAGGCGAACACCCCAAGCGCCAGGCCCAGGAACTGCAACCACTCCCCGGATCCTGCATCGACGAAGAAAGGAACGGACAACACGCACCCGGCTAGGACCAACGCACACGCCGTCTCATAGCTCAGCACGCATCAGTCCTTCGTCGTGCTTTCACGGGAGGGACTGGTCGGAGCTGGCGTGGACACCCCGGGCATACGACTGCGGAGACCTTCTTCAGTGAGCCTCAGGAGTCCCGAGAGAAGTCGCTGCAGAGATCTGTCGTCGAGGTGGCTGAGCATGACAACGGGTTCGGGCTGGTCGCTCCGCAGTGGCACACCCAGAGGGATCTCGTCCAGACTCGCCGCATCGATCGCACGACTGACGATGCGACGGCCGCGGGGTCCCAGGAACACTAGGCGCTCGCGGCGCCCAATCAACTGCGCGGCGTCGAACGGCCCGTCGGGTAGCAGCGTAGCCTCCACCTCGAATAGCACTCCTGACCAGACTCGATCTAGCCACGGCCTCCATTCGTCGTCCAGGCGGAACGCGGCATCCTTCTCCTTCACGAATTCTGAGGCGACCAGGTCGTCCATCAGTCCGCGCGCGGTGGCTTCATCGGCCCCCAGGCGCTGACAAACCGCCGAGGCCTCCGCGCCAGCCACCGACGCGACGCTCGACAAGCCGCTTTGTGGCCAGAGCGCCGTCAGCAAAGCCAATGCGCGCGGTGCAAGCAGGCGATCGGTCGTGGACGCACTCGGCGCTTCGCTGCTCAGCTCGCCGACCAACAGGGCTTCCAGCTCGCCTACCTGCATCGGTTCGCTGAATAGGAACCCCTCGGCGTTGAACCCCGCTTGCACGACAGAGAAGACGCGTCGCAGAAACGTGACCTGCTGGGGCGGTTGGCCGGGGGACACAGTGGTCAGGCGGATTCGGGCCTCCGGCTGCGCGGCGATGGTGAGAGCCTTGACAAGAGAAGCAGGTGGCCGGCGACCCAGCTCGCGCTTCGCCGCCGCTGCCTGCTCCTCTGGAGTGGTCTGTCGAGGCGCCACAGCGAGGAACCCGAACGGAGACGCAGGACTCGGCGGCAGATGCCCTTGTTCGATCAGCCACTCCATTGTGGCCAACGACAGCAGGGAGGTGCCTGCGGCATCGAGGGCTGAGCCTGGCGGGTGTGCAGGCAGTGGCATCCGTTCAGTTTCCAAACAGGTACTTTACGTTCGTGAGGCCGCCAACAAGACCGTACTGCGACCAGTAGCTGTCAACCCCAGCGACGGCCTGGAATATCGGTCCATATTCGCCCTTGACCGCGCGCTCCTGATACGTCGCGAGGCCCTCGTTCTCGCCGGTAATGAGCGCCTCGCCCAACGTGACCCCCGCGCGGATGCCTGTGCTGAAGTTGTCTCCGATGGTCAACCCTTTCGGGTCGATCCCCGCTGCCGTGAGGCCGACGTACAACGCGGTATCGATCGGCGCCGCCAGCGTATAGCCGAGGCCGACCTCTGCCGTGCCCGCCAAGCCGCCGTCAACAACCTTTCCCAGGAAAGTGGTTGCCGTTGACTTGTCGATTTGTTCGGAGAAGGTCGCAGCCCCGCCGATGAGCGACAGCCCTTTGAAGGTCAAATGGCCCACCGGCGACTTGGTGAGGGTCTTGAAGGGAGCCAGACGCTTCAGCTGATTGTTGCCCTTCTGTCCCTTTGCGGCGAGAACCATCATGCGCTCGCGCCACCAGACACGGGTCTGGGCCGATCGCAGCTTGCTGCCGTTTCTGAGCATCTGCATCGCTCTGGGCCACGCAGCAGCATTCTTGTTCGCGTGGGCCAGGAGCTTGTCTGTGATGTACTCCACCGACTCCGCCACCTTGGCTACCGGCGGGATGTTCTCCAGCGGGGAGGTACGCTGTTTCTCCGCCATGTCGTTGTCTCTCGGAACGCTCGGGAAGGAAGATAGCTCGCCATCCCGTGGGCGTCAATGACGGCTGATACGGAACTCGCCGCGTCAACTGCTGTGCTCTGCGTCACTCGTGGCGGAAGGGGCGTGAGAGAGCGCGCCAGCATCCGCTGCTCGTCTCCCTCGCGCGGGTGCTCTGCGGCGGGCCGCGCATCGGTGCGCGATCGGCCTTACAATCAGCGCCGTGAGCTCGCGGCCGGTCGCTCGCCGCGATGCCGAGCCGGAACACATGCCACTGGAGCCACCGCGATGAAGATCTTCGTCCCGGGCCGCATCTGTCTCTTCGGCGAGCACTCGGATTGGGCCGGCGGCTATCGCCGCGTCAATGCCGACATCGAGAAGGGCTACACGCTCATCTGCGGCACCAACCAGGGCATCCACGCCGAGGTCGAGCCGCATCCCACCGCGCTGGTCCTCACCTCGACGACGCCGGACGGCAAGGTCGTCGGACCCTACGAGATCCCGCTCGAGCCCAAAGCCCTGCTCGAAGAGGCGCAGCGCGGCAGCTTCTTCAGCTATGCCGCGGGCGTGGCTTATCAGGTCTTGACGCACTACCGTGTGCGCGGCCTGGTCATCCGCAACACCAAGACCGACCTGCCGATCAAGAAGGGCCTCTCCTCGAGCGCAGCCATCACCGTGCTCACGGCGCGCGCGTTCAACCGCGTCTACGACCTGCACCTGACCACGCGCGGCGAGATGGANNTGGACCAGGGCTGCGCCTTTGGCGACAAGGCCGTGCTGATGGAGTTCGACGGCGACCGCATCGACACGAGCGAGATACGCCCGGAGAAGGAGCTGCACTTCGTCATCGTCGACCTGCACGCGAAGAAGGACACGATCAAGATCCTCAAGCACCTCAACACCTGCTACCCCTTTGCCGAGGGCGCAGTTGAGCGCGGGGTGCAAGAGCTGCTCGGTCCGATCAACAAGCGCATCGTGCATCAGGCCCTCGAAGCCTTGAAAGCGGGCGACGGCGAGCGCCTCGGCGCGCTCATGTCCGAGGCCCAGGCCTTCTTCGATCGCCACGCCACGCCGGCCTGCCCTGAGGAGCTGACGTCTCCTGTGCTCCATCGCGTGCTCCGCCATGCGCCGCTCGCGCCCCACGTTTGGGGTGGCAAGGGCGTGGGCTCACAAGGCGACGGGTCAGCGCAGTTCNNGCCGCCGGCTTCGGCACGCGCCTCTTCCCTGCGAGCAAGGCGACGAAGAAAGAGCTGTTCCCGATCGTCGACCGCGACGGCGTGGCCAAGCCGGCGATCCTGTTCATCGTGGAAGAGGCGCTCAACGCAGGCCTGGAGGAAGTCGTCATCGTCGTGCAGGAACAGGACCTCGAGGCCTTCCGCTCCTTCTTCAACACCCAGATCTCGATCGAGAACTTCAACAAGCTGCCGCGCCACTTCCAGGAGTATTCGCGCCGCATCCTGGAGATCGGCCGCCAGGTCACGTTCGTGACGCAGACAGCCCAGGAGGGCTTTGGCCACGCGGTCTACTGCGCTCGCAAGGCAATAGGCGACGAGCCGTTCCTGCTCATGCTCGGCGACCACATCTACCACTCGGATGGGCCAGCGTCCTGCGCGCGGCAGCTCGTCGACGCCTATCAGCGGTCCGGCTTGAGCGTGGTCGGCCTGCGCCGCACGGCGGAGAGCCAGATCGCGAACTTCGGCACAGCCACCGGCGTCTGGGTCGACCCGGACCGATTGCTCAACGTCACCGAGTTCGCCGAGAAGCCGACCATCGAGTACGCGCGTGAGAACCTGCGCGCGCCCGGTCTGCCCGACGGCGAGTACCTGACCTTCTTCGGCCAATACGTGATCCGGCCGCAGATCTTCACGTACATCGAGGAGCACATCCACAACAACGTCCGCGAGCGGGGCGAGTTCCAGCTCACGTCGGCCCTCGATCGACTGCGTCAAGAAGACGGGTTCCAGGGCCTGATCATCGACGGCCGGCGCTTCGACATCGGCATCCCGGAGTACTATCTAGAAACGCTCAAGACCTTCCGCGAGCCGTGAGCGCGCGGGATTCGGAGGGATAGAGGCATGCGACTGACGCTTTGGCTTTTCGCAGCGGCGCTGGCTGCCGGCGAGACCGGCGCACCAACCACGCTGGATCTACCGACTCCGCAGAAGACCGGCGGCATGCCGGTGATGGAGGCCCTGTCGAAGCGCGCCACTGCGCGGGCCTTTGACGCGAGGGATCTCTCACCGCAGCAGCTCTCCAACGTTCTCTGGGCCGCCTTTGGCGTCAACCGTGCCGACGGCAAGCGCACCGCACCGTCGGCCATGGACCACCAGGAAACGGACATCTACGCGCTGCTCAAACAGGGCGCGTACGTCTACGACGCCAAGGCGAATCGGCTGACGCAGGTGCTCGCCGAGGACATCCGCGCTCTGGGCGGCAAGCAGGATTTCGTCAAGAACGCGCCGTTGACGCTGGTATTCATCGCCGACCTCGCGAAGATGGGCAACGG
>PMCG01000310.1 GCA_003155335.1 Acidobacteriota bacterium | reverse complement strand
GCCGCAGCGGAACGCGCATCAACGGTGCTTGTTTTATAACACAGTGATGAGCAGCTTGTCGTCAGTGCGTCGGACACGCGCCCTCCCGGTCACGCCTGTCGCTACCACACCGCGGTGAGGCGCTCCACCCTTGCGCGACCCGATTCGACGGCGTGCACGCGCGTCAGCGCCCTCGCTGCGCCTGGCACCCCCAGGTCGCTGCTGCTGCTGTTTGACCAGTTGGGCTTGCAGGCGTAGCCTAACGGCCCATGTTTCCAGCGCCCGCGTCCGCACGGAGAAAGTTAGTGAACCAATCCATGCTCTCTCGCTGGTTTGCGCTGTTCTTCTTCCTGTCGGGTTTCTGTAGCTTGGTCTACCAGGTCGTCTGGCTGCGCCTGAGCATGGCCAGCTTCGGCGTGACCACGCCGATCGTGTCCATCGTCGTTTCCGTCTTCATGGCTGGCCTGGCCATCGGCAGCTGGGCCGCCGGGCGACTGACCGGTGTCGGCGCACTGCGCCGCTCCCGGTGGAACCTGCGCCTGTACGGCCTGGCCGAGTGCCTCATCTCCACCGCGGTATTTGTGGTTCCAGCGGGACTTGTTGAAGGGCGCCAGCTCATCGCCGGCTGGAGTGTCGCGCACTGGGGTTCCGTCGGCTACAACGTGGCCAGCTTGATCGCGATCACCGCCGTCATGTTGCCCTTCTGCATCGCCATGGGAAGCACGTTCCCTTTTGCCCTCGCGGCCTTGCGTCTCGAACCGTCGACCGATCGTGCGCGCCGCTTCAGCGGGCTCTACGCAGCCAATGTCGCGGGAGCCACACTCGGCAGCTTCTCGGCGGCCTTTGTAATGATCGAGTCGTTGGGTTTCCGGGGCAGCCTCACCCTCACCGCGGGTCTCAATGTCCTGCTGGGCGCAGGCGCGTTGGCTCTCAGCCTGCGGCGTATCTCAGCCGCCGAGCCCGAGGCTGAGCCGCAGGTCGTTGCAGCGCAGGAGCCCGCCCCCGCCCCGCAGCACGGTCGGCCGGTGCTCTGGCTGCTCTTCGGCACCGGAATTGCCAGCATGGCGATGGAGATCGTCTGGACCCGACAGTACACGCCGTTTCTCGGCAATCTGGTCTACTCCTTCGCGACCATCGTCGCGACCTATCTCGCCGCGACCTACGTCGGCACGTTCCTGTATCGGCACACACGGCGCGCAAGCAAACCGCAGTGGGCCGGACGCGGCGCCTGGTACGTCTTGATCGCACTGAGCCTGCTGCCGATCGTCTGCGTCGATCCGCGGCTCCCGATGCCGGACGGCGTCTTCGGCGCGGTCTTGCGTGTCGCGTTCGGAGTGGGTCCCTTCTGCGCCGCGCTCGGTTTCCTCACGCCCTCCTTGATCGACGGTTTCTCCAGCGGCGATCCGCAGCGCGCGGGCTCGGCCTATGCCGTCAACACTGTCGGCTGCATCCTCGGCCCCTTGCTGGCGAGTTTCGTACTACTACCTCTGTCGCCGGAGCGCGGGACTATCGTCGGTCTGGCTCTCGCACTGCTCGCTCTCGTCACGTGGACGCAGCTGCGCGCCGCCGCCACCCGGCCCAGTGTCGCGCGCTACTGGCTGCCGGTCTCAATTGCGGCCGCCTGCGCGCTGACGGGCCTTGTCGCGCGCAGCGCCGACGACTTCTTGCCGAACTGTATCGTGCTCCGTGACAGCACCGCCACAGTCACGGCAATGGGCAAGGACAGGCGCAAGCAACTACTGGTCAACGGCATTGGAATGACAACCCTCACGCCGATCACGAAGATGATGGCCCATGCGCCCCTTGCTCTGCGTCAGCAGCCCGGCCGGAACGCGTTGGTCATCTGCTTCGGAATGGGGACGTCTTTCCGCTCGGCCCGCTCCTGGGGACTCGATGTGACTGCCGTTGAGCTTGTCCCGAGCGTCCCAGCGCTCTTCGGCTACTATCATCTAGACGGCCCGACCCTCCTGAACTCGCCTCAAGCTCACATCGTCATCGATGATGGGCGTCATTTCCTCGAGTGGAGCCCGGAGCGCTACGACCTGATCCTGATCGACCCGCCGCCGCCGCCGGAAGCCGCCGGATCAAGCCTGCTCTACAGTATGGAGTTCTATCAGGCCGCCCTGGCACACTTGCGCAGCGGAGGCATCGTCCAACAGTGGATCCCCGATGACACCGATTCGTACACGGCTCTGGCGTTCATACGCGCCTTTGCCCAGTCCTTCCCACACCTGCGTTTCTTCGCTGCCCTGAAGGGCACCGGCCTGCACATGCTGGGAAGCGACAGGCCCATTGATGTCCCGAGCGCCGCGGTTCTCGCGTCTCGCCTCCCGTCTCAGGCCGCGGCCGACCTCGTGGAATGGTACCCAGGATCGACTGCGGAGATGGTGTTCGACGTCCTTCTGAGTCATGAGATCTCGCCCGAAAAGCTGGTGGCTGCGGCCCGACGCGTCCCTCCGCTTACGGACGACCGCCCGGTCAACGAGTACTTCGTGTTGAGACAGCGGCGGGGCCATGACCTCTTCCGACCGCCGATCACGCCCTCGCCAAGAGACCCCCGGCTCTAGGGGACACACACCCCGGGGTGGCGCTTGACCGGCGGGCGACAGATGCGTAGCCTCTACGTGTAATGGTTCCCCCGGTTGTGGTCAGACCCAGCGCAAGACCGCCTCTGCCGAGGCGCGTGGGTTTGGCCGTTCTCGTCTGCGGGCTGCGTCAGTTGCCCGATTGGAAGTCTCCGGCAGCGGGAGGTGTTGCGGCATGAACCTCGCGGACTGGCTGAAGAAGTCCCATTCACCCGCCGAGCAGGTCAACGTCGTGGAGGCCGTCTGCGACGCCCTACACCAGGCGCATGTCTCAGGCGCGCTGAGGGGAGAGATCGGTCCGGGCGCCGTCGAGGTGCAGTCCAACGGATGCGAGATCAACCCGGGCGCGGCGCCGGCTCCTCCGAGCTACCGTGCACCGGAGTCGCGCTCAGGCAGCGCCTCCGGACCAGCCGCAGCCGTGTTCTCGGCAGGCGTCCTGCTCTACGAGATCCTCGCCGGCCGCAACCCGTTCCCCGGCGGCTCACCCTCGGCGCAACCCGAGCCCCTGCGCAACCTGCGGCGCGACCTTCCCAGCGAGCTGACCGACGCCGTGATGGCGTGCCTCGAGTCCGATCCTGACTGGCGCCCCAAGGACCTCTCCTACGTACTGCAGGTCCTGCGGCGCCTGCGTGGCAACACTCCTGCGTCCGCTCCGACACCTGCTCCCACGCGTGCTGCCAGCCGGCCGATCACGATCGAGAGTCGCGCGCGGCCCGAGCCGCCGCGCGCCCGCAAACCGCGCGCCGCCAGAGGCGGCGGGCCGCCGCTGTTCGCCATAGCGATCGGCGCGTCACTGCTGATCGGTGCGGGCGCGTACTACTGGTTCTCGCTGTCGGGCGGAACGAAGAAGGTGGTGACGCAGCCGCCGAGGACCGGCACACCGACACCGATCGCAGCCGCATCGGCGACGACGCCGACCTTGGCGACGCCAGGCAGGCCGCAGACGACGCCAGCGCCGACACCTGTGGCGACGCCTATGCTGGCCACGCCGGCACCGATGACAGCCGCCCGGGCGACGCCTTTGGCCACGCTGCCACCGCCGCCGCCCGCTGCGACACCACAGCCGCAGCCGACGCGCGTCGCCGTCGCGACGCCATTCCCCACGCCGGCGCCCACGCCGCAGCCCACGCGGCTGCCGACGCCGCCACCGACGCCCGTACCGACGCCGGCGCCCGCCTCGACAACCGCCGCGGTTGCGACAGCCCAGCCAGCGGCGGCATCGGCGTCGCTCACCACGCTCAAGAGCATCGCGCCACCGGACATGCCNNCGTGACGTCGCGTCCGGCATCGTCGTCACGAAGCAGGTCGTGGTCAGTCCGTCACTGATGCGAGTCGTGGTGCGCGTCGACCCTGCCGCCACAGCGGGCTCCTACACGCTGGTGCTCGTCGACTCGCGGGGCCAGGCGACGAATGCAGTGTCGCTCAAGGTCCCGTAGCGGGGCCACGGAAAGTCCGCAAGTCGAGAGACGCTCGGCCGACGCCAGCGGCGGCCGACACCATCTGACGTGCGCAAGGCCCGCAGCAGCCCCACCGGCGTGAAGCCGTGAGCACCGCACTGAAAACGCGCGCGATCCTGCACGTCGATATGGACGCGTTCTACGCGGCCGTCGAGCAGCGCGACCGGCCGGAACTACGCGGTCGGCCGGTCATCGTGGGCGCCGACCCCAAGGGTGGCCGCGGGCGGGGCGTGGTCTCGACCGCCTCGTATGAAGCGCGTACCTTCGGCGTATCGAGCGCCATGCCGATCTCCCGCGCCTACCGTCTCTGTCCCGACGGCGCATTCGTCCCGGTGGACATGGACAAGTACGCGCACGTCTCGGAGCAGTTGCTGGAGATCCTTAGGCGTTACACCGATCTCGTCGAGCCGTTGTCGATCGACGAAGCGTTCCTCGACGTCACGGCCTGTCGCCGCGCCGTTGGAGACGCTGCGACCATCGCTCGCAGTCTCAAAGACGCGATCCGGTGTGATCTCGATCTCACGGCGTCGGTCGGCGTGGCCGGCTCCAAGCTCGTCGCCAAGATCGCCTCCGACATCCGCAAGCCGGATGGACTCGTGATCGTGCCGCCCGGAGGCGAGGCTGCCTTCCTCGCTCCTTTGCCGCTTCGTCGCCTGTGGGGCATCGGCCCGAAGACCGAGGAGCAGCTCCTGAAGGCGGGCTTTCACACCATCGGAGATCTGGCGCGCTGCGATCCGGCGACCCTCGCGCGCCGGCTGGGCACACACGGCCACGATCTGGTCCAGTTGGCTCGCGGCCTCGACGACCGGCCGGTCACAGCCGACGCCAGCGCTGCCAAGAGTCTTGGACAAGAACACACGTTCAACAGCGACGTGGCCGACGTCGAGCGNNCGAGCTTCGCCACGATCACGCGAGCGGAGACGCTGCCTCAGCCGTCATGCGCTGCGGATGCGCTCTTCAGCTCGGCGTGGACGCTATTCCAGAAAGCGCACGCAGGACAGCGTGTGCGCCTACTCGGCATCTCGGTCTCCGGCTTCGAGCCTGAGGCGCAGCTCGCGCTGTTTGCACCGCCACCGGCCAGGATCGATGGCTTACAGGACGCCGTGCTCAAACGCTTCGGCGACGGCGCCCTCACGCGCGCCAGCCTCTTGGACACGCTCGGCCCCAAGCGTCGGCCGCGCCGCGACTAGTCGAGGGGCGATGCCGCTCACCTCTGCGCTGCGAGATACGCGAGCATCTGCCGAGCAGTTTCCGACTCCGGGGCGGATGGAAACGCCTGCAGCAGGCGTTTGAGGACCGCGACCGCGTCGTCGCGCTTGCCCCAGGCCGCATATACCCGCCCCAACGTTAGGAGCATCTGCGAGTCGTTCTCGTGATCGGCGGGCGTGAGCGCGAGTCCCTCCTTGAGCAGCGTCTCAGACTCGGCGTACTTGCCCTCGATGCCGCGCACGGTGCCGAGCACGAGACGCAGGTGCTTGCGGTCCGCCACCGGCAGACTGGCGTCTGCGCGGTAGGCACGCAAGAGCAGCTCCAGCGCTTCGTCCAGCGCGTCGGCGTCGAAGGCTTGCAGGCCGAGGTGTAGCAGCGCGGCAGCGTCGTCCGGACGAGCCGCGATGGCACGCTCCCAGGCGGTCACCTTCGCGGTCTGCTCCCGCACCGACTCCAGCGTGCGCGCGAACTGCTCCGGCTGCTGGTAGCCGGAGAGCTGCAATACCGTGCGCCCGCTCGGCGCGAGAAACAGCATCGTCGGCAGTCCGGTGATCCCGTAGCGCGCGGCCACCCGAGCCTGGTCGGGAGGGCCCTCGGTGTCGATGCGCACGGCGACGAAGTCCTGAGCCAGGCGCACGACGTTCGCATCGGCGAGAGTCGTGCGCTCGAGCACGTGACACCAGCCGCACCATTCCGCCCAGAATTCGACCATCAACGGCTTGTGGCTTGCGCCAGCCTTGGCCACCGCAGTGGTGAAACTCGTCGTCCACTCGATGCGGGCCGGGGCCTCGACCGCGGCTGCACCACGCGGAACTACGAGCGCCAGAGCCAGCAGACCTAGCGCGCGCCGCATGCTTCGACCAGCGCCGCGAAGAGCGGCTCGAAGGCAGAGCTGTGCCCGAAGAAATCCTCGGGGTGCCACTGCACGCTGAGCAGGAACTGCTGTCGGCGCGACTCGAGGCCTTCGATGATGCCATCGACGGGCGAACGAGCCGCCACGACGAGGCCCTGAGCGACCTGCTTGACCGCTTGATGATGAAAGCTGTTCACCGCCAACGTCTCCTTCCCCAGGATGGCGCGCAAACGCGTTCCGGGCAACAGCTCCACGTCATGCGAGGTCGCCCAACGCTCGCCCTCGCTGCGATGCTCGATCGCCCCGGGCACCTGACTGGCAATGTCCTGCAAGAGCGTGCCGCCCAGGGCCACGTTGAGCACCTGCTGCCCGCGGCAGATGGCCAAGAGTGGCAAGTCGCGCCGCAGCGCCTCGTGACATAGCGCGATCTCGAACGCGTCGCGCTCGGGGATGACGCGCCCGAGCGCTGAGTGTCGGGCCTCGCCGAAGAGCGCCGGATCCACGTCGGAGCCGCCCGTCAGGATCAGGCCGCGCACGTGGTCCAGTATCTCAGCGACGTCTTCCGCCCTGCCCGGCGCCACAATCAGGGGCAACCCGCCAGCCTTTTCGACCGCCCGCACATACGAGGTGTGCAGCTCAAAGCCGGCTTCCAGATCTCGCGCATAGCCGGCGCTCACGGCGACAGGCGGACGCATCACATCCTCTCGGGAATGGGGATGCCCAGCAGATCGAGCAGCGTGGTCATCTGACGGATGAACAGGTCGACGAGCAATACCCGGAACGCCCGCCGTTCCTCGCTCTCCGCGTGTAGCAGGGAATACTGCGGCTTCTGGTAGTAGCCGTGGAAGGCCTGCGCGATGGCAAAGGCGTGCCGGGCGATCATGGCCACCTCTTCGCCTTCGACGGCCTGCTCGACGACCTCCTCGCTGCGCGCCATCAGGAACAGCAGCGACCAAGCCTCGTCGCCCTCGGCCTCGGTGAGCAGCGGCGTGAGGTCCATCGCGCTCGCGCGCGCCAAGAGCGCATCCACGTCGTGGCCGGCGCCCTCCAGCCTGACGAAGATGCTGCGAGCGCGCACAACCGCGTTCTGCACGTACGGCCCGGTCTCGCCGACAAAGGCCAGGGCCTCGTCCATGTCAAAGGTAATGATCTTCGTGCGGCCAAAGCGCAGCAGGAAATACCTGAGCGCGCCGGTCGCGATCTCCCTAGCGGAACGCTCGCGCGCCTGGACCTCGCGCTCCGGATCGCGCGCCTCGACCTCCGCGCGCGCCTTGGCCACCAGGGCGTCGATGAGATCGTCGGCCTTGACGCCCAGCCCCTTGCGGCCAGAGACCTTCACTACCGTGGCATCGTCCGCCACGGTGTAGCCCATGGCCCGCGCCGTGGCCGGCGACAGCACCACCTTCTCGTATGCCAGATGATGGCTGCCCGTGGCAGCGTCCGCATATCCCAGGGCCGCGACCGCTGCCTTGACCACACGCTGCGGGTACGACTGCCCGACGTCAATGACGTTGTAGACGCGCGCGGCACAGCCGAACGGCGGGGCATCGGCGTCACCTGCGTCGCTCGTGGTCGTCCACAACATCCGGCCGCTGGCGCTGGCCGCATGGCGTCTGAAATGGAAATCGCGGCCGAGGTGTCCCAGCTTCCAGAGCTGGTAGGCGATGTCCTTTCCAGTGTAGGTGACCGTGCCGTTCGAGCGCACGATGATCTTGTCCTCGTCGTTGGCCTCGCCCTCCATGGCCAGCACCCAGCACCCGGCGCTCTTGCCCTCGGTCTCAAGGCGTATGGCTCCGGCTGTCTTGAGACGCTCAAAGGCAGACTCCCAAAAACGAAGCCGCAGGATGTCGCTCTCGTGCGCCAGAAGGTCGTACTCGATGCCCAG
>PMCG01000259.1 GCA_003155335.1 Acidobacteriota bacterium | reverse complement strand
GCGCTCAAGGCCGGGATCGCGTTGGCCCACGGCCTGGTCGCGCACAACATCGACAAGAAGGTCTCGATGTGAGCCTCGCCGCTTCGCCTGCCGGCGTCCAGCGTACGCGGCGATCGCTCGACAAAGCGCTGATGCAGTTGCGCGCCGAGCGCGTCGCAACGCTGCAGGTCAACCTCGGCCGAATCTGTAATCAGGCCTGCCGACACTGCCACGTCGAGGCCTCGCCCAGCCGCACCGAGCTGATGGCCGACGCCGTGGTCGACGCCTGTTTGAGCGTACTCGAGCGTCACCCGCAGATCGCCACGCTCGACGTCACGGCCGGCGCGCCTGAGCTGCACCCGCGCTTCCGCGAGATCGTGGAGCACGCGCGCCACCTCGGCCGCAGCGTCCTGGTGCGCCACAACCTGACCGTGCAGGCTGAGCCGGGCCACGGCGACCTGCCGGACTTCTTCGCCTCGCGCAAGGCCGAGCTGGTCTGCTCGCTGCCGCACTACCTGGCCGAGGCCACCGACCGACAGCGTGGTCCCGGCGTCTTCGCCGGGAGCATCCGCGGCCTGCGCGCCCTGAACGCCGTGGGCTATGGCCGGGGCGACGGGTTGCCGCTGACGCTGGTGGCCAACCCGGTGGGCGCTTTCTTGCCGCCGCACCAGGAAGATCTGGAACGCGATACCCGCGAGCACCTCAAGCGCCAGCACGACGTCACGTTCGATCGACTCATTGTCATCACCAACATGCCGATCGGCCGCTTCGCCGATTGGCTCGAGCGCACGGGGCAGTACGACGAGTACCTGGACCGGCTCGAGCGCGCCTACAACCGCCAGACGCTGCCCAACCTGATGTGCCGAACGCTCCTCAGCGTGGGTTACGACGGGCGCCTCTTCGACTGCGACTTCAATCAGATGCTCGATCTCGAGCTCGCCGGCCGCTGTCCGCAGACGATCGAGGAGTTCGACATGGCTGCACTTGCCGAGCGGCCGATCCGCGTCGGCGAGCACTGCCTGGGCTGCACGGCCGGCTCTGGCTCGAGCTGTGGCGGCGCGCTCACGTAGCTCCCGGACACGGACTGTGTCGTCACCGCGCGATCGCCTGATGGTCTTCACGCGCTACCCGGCAGCGGGTCGCACGAAGACCCGCCTGATCCCGGCACTCGGTGCAGCGGGCGCCACGGAGCTTGCGCGTCGTCTGATCGCGCACACGCTGGCGCAGGCCGCGTCTTTGGCACGACAGCGACCTGTGGACGTCGAGGTGTGGTTCGACGGCGGTGACGAAAGGACGCTCGCCGCATGTTTCGGCCAGGCGCTTGCGTACCGGCAGCAGGCGGGCGCTGATCTCGGAGCGCGGATGCTCCACGCGTTCGAGCGCGCGCTGGCGCACGACGCCTGCGGACGCGCCCTGCTCATCGGCACGGATTGCCCGTCACGGTCGGCGGCGCTCATGGGCTCGGCCTTCGAGGCCCTCGCTCGCTGCGACCTCGTGCTCGGCCCCGCCCGGGATGGCGGCTACTACCTCATCGGCCTGAAGCGCCCAATCCCCGATCTCTTCCATGGCATCACCTGGGGCACGTCCGCGGTGCGTGCCGAGACTGTGGCGATCGCCGAGCGGCTGGGTCTCGCCATCGCGGAGCTCCCAATGCTCGAAGATATCGATCGGCCGGAAGACCTCGCACACTTGCCGCCGCACCTTGCGATCGCGGTGGACCCATTGGCAGGTCCCCGGCCGCACGACTGAGCGCTCATGTTCGACGGCCAGCGCATCGCGGTGATCATCCCGGCTCTCAACGAGGAGGGCGCGATCGGCGACGTCGTACGCGCCATCGACCGCCAGCTGGTCGACGAGGTGATCGTTGTCGACAACGGCTCGTCCGATGCGACGGTCGCTCGCGCTTCCGAGGCGGGCGCCTTGGTCTTGCACGAGCCGCGCCGCGGCTATGGCAGCGCGTGCCTCACCGGCATCCGCAGCGCTCGCGACGCGGAGCTGCTCGTCTTTCTCGACGGCGACGGCAGCGACGACCCTCGCGAAATCCGCGCCATGCTCGACCTGATGGCCGAGCGCGGCCTCGAGCTCGTGATCGGCTCGCGCGTCGTCGGCGGAACAGGACGGCGCCACTTGACGGCGCTGCAGCGCTTTGGCAATGCGCTCACCTGCGCACTCGTGCGCTGGTTCTTCGGCGCGCGCTTCACAGACCTCGGGCCTTTTCGCGCGATCACTCGCGATGCTCTGGCGCGCCTCGAGATGGCTGATCCTGATTTCGGATGGACGATCGAGATGCAGGTCAAGGCCGCACAGCGCCGCCTGCGCGTGGCCGAGATGCCGGTGAGTTGCCGGCCGCGCCAGGCCGGACGCTCCAAGGTCAGCGGGACCCTGGCTGGCTCGTGGAACGCTGGCCGCACGATCCTCGGCTACGTGTTCGCGGCCAAGCTCAGCGAACTTCGCCGCGGCCGAACATCCCCCAACGACGCCAGGCGCTGAGCCCGAGCACGACGTAGAACGGCACGTACTCCACCAGCACTTGCCAGAGCGGCTGCTGCCACACGCCGGTGAGACGGAAGTTGAGCGTCACTGTCTCAGTGATCGGGATCAGCACGCTCAGCAGCAGAAGCGCCGGGTCTGCGCGCAGCACGAGCAGCGGCATCACGAGGAAGAGGTACCAGGGGAAGAGATTGGGCGTGCAGACGACAAAGGCCGTCGCCGCCATCAGCATCCGCGCCGCGCCATCTCGTCCGCGCCAGGCTGAGACGACCACGAGCAGGACCAGCAACACCGCCGCGATCTCCCGCGACAGATCCCGCGACAGGGCCACGCGGAGCAACGCTGCCAGACTGCCGTTGAACGCCCAATGCCGCGCCATCAACCCGACTGAGCTGAAGACGGAAAGGCCAGGCGAGAGGAACGGCAGGTAGAACCCCGTGAAGATGCCCGTGAAGACGAGGCCGAAGAGCGCGCCGCGACGCAGACCGAGCTGCTTGAGCGCAGCGGGCGCGAAGATCACGGCGTGCGGCTTGATCAGGCATGCCAGAGCCAGGGCCGCAGCAGCGGCGAGTGCGGAGCCGCGCTCGAGCAACGCAATGAAGAGGACGATGAAGGGCAGCATCAGCATGTCGACGTGCCCCGGCAGGTAGCCTTGGAAGATGAGCAGCGGGGACCAGACCATGAGAAGAATGGACGCGAGCGGCAGACCGCGGCGTTGGAGCTCACGCAGCAGCAGAAGCCAGG
>PMCG01000007.1:2155-5029 GCA_003155335.1 Acidobacteriota bacterium | reverse complement strand
GTCGGGTGCACGTCGCGCACCTCGAAACCGGCCCGCTCGCGCGACAGACCGCCGGGGCCCAGGGCCGAGAGCCGGCGCTTGTGCGTGATCTCGGAGAGCGGGTTCGTCTGGTCCATGAACTGGCTGAGCTGGCTGGAGCCGAAGAACTCCCGGATCGACGCCATCACCGGCTTGGCGTTGATCANNTTGATGGCGCGCTCCATGCGCACCAGCCCGATGCGGAACTGGTTCTCGAGCAACTCGCCGACGCTGCGCACGCGCCGATTGCCGAGGTGATCGATGTCGTCGACTTCCTGGGGCGTGCGCCTGAGCTTGAGCACGAAGGCCATCACGGCCTTGATGTCGTCGCGGCTGAGCACCTTCTCGGACAGCGGCGTGGAAAGCGCCAGCTTGGTGTTGAGCTTGAGCCGCCCAACGCGCGAGAAATCGTACTTCTGCGGATTCAGGAACATGCCCTCGAAGAGATTCCGCGACGAGTCCAGCGTCGGCGGATCGCCGGGGCGAATCCGGCGATAGATCTCGATCAGCGCCTCCTCGGGCGTCTTGATCGGGTCCTTCTTGATGGTCGCCGACATCATCGGGCCGATGTCGTCCCGCTCAGGGAAGAACAACTCCACCGTGCCGACCTGGCACGCGGGATCGAGCAGCGCCTGGACGACCTTCTCGTTGAGTGGCTCGTTGGCCTCGAGCAAGACCTCGCCGGTGCGCGGCTCGACGATGTCCGCCACGGCCGCGGCTCCCTCAAGATCCGCCGCTCCGATCTCGATCTCCTCGATCTCCAGCTTGCGCAGCTGCTCCAGCAGCGCCGGCGTGATCTTCTTGCCCGCGTGCAAGAGCTCCTCGTGCTTGCCGCTGGCGTCACGCGCTCCGTGGATCGAGCGGCTGAGCTTGAGCCCGACCAGGTGATCGGAGACGATCCAGCTCAGCTTGCCCTCGGACACGCGCACGCGGTCGCACTGGTAGAAGGCCCGGATCAGCTCGTTGTCGGCGCGCATGCCCAGGGCACGCAGGAAGATGGTCGACAAGAACTTGCGCTTGCGATCGATGCGCACGTGCAAGAAGCCCTTGGAGTCGTACTCGAATTCCACCCAACTGCCGCGGTAGGGGATGATCTGCGCGGCGAACAGCCCTTTCTCCGGCTGTGAGAAGAACACCCCGGGCGAGCGGTGCAACTGGCTGACGANNAGACCTCCTGCTCCTTGATGTCGCGCACCGAGCGTGTGTTCGTCTCCGGGTCCCGGTCCCAGACGACCAGGCGGATGGTGACCTTGAGCGGAACCGCGAAGGTCATGCCCCGTTCCTGGCATTCGTCCACGTCGTACTTGAGCTTCAGCCCGACGGGCTCGTCGCAGGTGTCGCAGGTCTGCGGCCGGTTCTCGTTGAGACGGTCGCATTTCGGGCAATGGACCTCGCGATCACCACGCGGGTCCATGATGATCGCCGCGCCGCAGAATGCGCAAGGCTGTGCTAGCTTGTCGAGCCCGACCATGCGCCCGCACTTGCACTCCCAGTTGCCGATCGAGTAGTCCACGAACTCGAGCGAGCAGTTCTCTCGCAGGTCGGTGATCGGGAAGACGCTCTTGAAGACCGACTGCAAGCCGGCGTCCTCGCGATCGCGCGGCAGCACGCGCATCTGCAGGAAGCGCTCGTACGAGTTCTTCTGGATCTCGATCAGGTTCGGGATCGGAATCGACGTGCGGATCTTGGCAAAGTCGACCCTCTCCCGAGACGGACTATTCGGAGCGGTGTACATCGATCACACCCCAGCGCGGCCACGCCACCACCAACGGCGACACGTGCCGGCCGCGCTCACCGCGCACGTGTGCCCAGTCCCGACAGTTGGGGGGCAAGCAAACTNNGCCACGTCGCGCTCCGTGGGAGACACGCTCCCCAGGGGACGCCGCCCATGCAGTCGCCGGCCGTGCCATCGACAAATCCCGCCCCACGGCGAGATTTACTTGACCTCGACTTTGGCCCCGACCTCGTCGAACTTCTTCTTGATTGCCGCCGCCTCGTCCTTCGACAGGCCTTCCTTGACCACCTTCGGGGCGCCGTCTACCAGGTCCTTGGCCTCCTTGAGGCCCAGGCTGGTCACCTCGCGCACGACCTTGATGACGTTGATCTTTTTGTCACCGGCGTTGAGCAGGTGCAGCGTGAACTCGGTCTGCTCCTCGGCAGCCGCTGCTGCGCCAGCCGCCGCCGGCGCTCCGCCCGCCGCCACCATCACCGGGGCCGCGGCCGCTGCCGAGACGCCCCACTTACCCTCGAGCACCTTGACCAGCTCCGCCACTTCCATCACTGTCAGTCCGCTGAGCTGGTCCGCGATTGCCTGAATGTCGGCCATTGTCCTCTTCCTCCAGTGTTCCCGCTGCGCGAGACAACCAAATCNNGCCGGAGTCATCAGCAAGCCCAGCAGCCGCGCGCGCATCTCCGGCAGACCCGGCATGGTCGAGAGCGCCTTGACGCCGCTGGCGTCCAGAGTCTGTGTCCCTGCCACGATCCCGGCCTTGACCACCAGGCTCGGGTTGTCTTTCATGAAGTCGACGAGCACCTTGGCCAGCGCCACCGGGTCGGTGCTGGTGTAGGCGATGCCCGTCGTCTCGACGAAGGAGNNCCTGCCCGCCGCACGCGCCGGCGAAACTCGGTGACTGCCGGGACTGAGAGGCCCCGAAAGTCGACCAGGACGGCGTGTGGCGAGCGCTCGAATTCCTCGTGAAGACTGTTGACGAGTGCCTGCTTCTCCGTGCGATTCATCTACGTTCTCCCAGACTGCGTCGGCAGCCGCGCCGCCTACTCACCCTCTTCGATGGAGGCGAGATCGACCCGCACTCCGGGGCCCATCGTCGACGACAAGGACAGCGACTTCACGTAGCG
>PMCG01000007.1:0-2095 GCA_003155335.1 Acidobacteriota bacterium | reverse complement strand
AAGCGCCCGACGGACTTCATCATGTCGGGAGTGGCCACGACCGCGTCGAAGTCGAGCCAGCCCTCCTGGATCTTGGCCACCATGTCGTCGCCGCCAGCGTAGTCGGCACCGGCGTCCTGGCCTTCCTTGAGCTTCTCACCCGAGGCGATGACCAGCACCTTCTTGCTCTTTCCGCCCAGACCGTGCGGCAGCACCACCGTGCCGCGCACCATCTGATCGGCGTGCTTGGGATCGACGCCCAGACGCATGGCGATNNGCCTCAGGCAGCGGATAGACCGGTTTGACCTTCGCAGCCTGTCTGGCCTTAGCGTACTTCTTGCCGACCCGTCGCATCGCTCACTCCTTTCGCCGGTCCGTCGCCTCTTCCACGACGCATCCGGCTCCCACCTGCGGCGCCAAGCGAGGAGCGCCCGGTGGTCAGTCTCGAATGAAAGCTACTCCGCGACCTCGACGCCGAGGCTGCGCGCCGTGCCCATCACGGTGCGCACGGCGGCCTGGAGATCCTCCGCATTGAGATCGGGCATCTTCTGCTTGGCGATCTCCTCGACCTGCTTCGGCGTGACCTTGCCCACCTTGGTCTTGTTGGGCTCGCCGCTGCCCTTGGCAATGCCGGCCGCACGCTTGAGCAGCACGGCCACGGGCGGCGTCTTGGTCACGAAGGTGTACGAGCGGTCGGAGTAGACGGTCACGACGACCGGGATGATCAGACCGTCGTCCTTGGCCGTCTTGGCGTTGAATGCCTTGCAGAAGTCCATGATGTTCACGCCCGCCTGGCCCAGCGCCGGCCCGACCGGCGGCGCGGGTGTGGCTTTGCCGCCGGCTATCTGCAGCTTGATCTGTCCGATGACCTTCTTCATGAGTGCTGCCTCGAATCACGCGAGCGTCGAATGAGGGACGCTCAGAGCTTCTCCACCTGCAAGAAATCCAACTCCACGGGGGTCGATCTGCCGAAGATCGTGACCATCACCTTCAGTGTGTTGCGATCCAGGTTGACCTCCTCGACGATGCCCTGGAAGCTCGAGAACGGCCCGTCGATGATGCGCACGCTCTCGCCACGTTCAAAGGTGTACTTCGGTTTGGGCTTCTCGATCGACTCTTGTACTTGTACGAAGATCTGGTCCGCCTCTTCTTGCGTCAGCGGAATCGGCCGATGGCCGGAGCCCACGAACCCGGTCACCTTCGGCGTGTTGCGCACGAGGTGCCAAGTGGTGTCGGGGATCTTCTTGCCGTCGGCACCTTCCTCTGTCTCGATCTCCACCAAGATGTAGCCTGGGAAGAAGCGCGTCGCGGTCTGCACCTTCCTCCCGCCCTTCATCTCGACCACTTCCTCGGTCGGGATCTCGATGCGCCCGATCTGGTCCGCCAGGCCGTAGGCCTTGGCGCGCTGCTGCAGGCCCTCCGAGACCTTCTTCTCGAAGCCCGAGTAGGTGTGAACGATGTACCACTGCTTGCTCATGCGCTCTCTCGCGGTCACCTACCCGAAGACTTGAAGACCATCTCCATAACTCTGGAGAAACCGATGTCGAGGCCCCACAAATAGAAGCCGAAGAAGATGGTGGTCGCCACCACGACGATCGTCGTGGTACGCACCTCGTCCTTGCCGGGCCAGGAGACCTTCTTCAGCTCCGCCTTGACCTCCGAGAAGAACTGCCGCAACTCCGCCAGCTTGGCAGGCAGCCAGCGCAGCCAAGCCGCCGCGCCGGTGGCCTCAGGTTCGCCCTTCTCCATGCTCACCATTCCCCGCCCGCCTCAGTTCCCGGGCCCCTGCCACGCACACCCGCGCCGAGAGTGGCAGGCCAGGAGGGACTCGAACCCCCAACCCCCGGTTTTGGAGACCGGTGCTCCACCAATTGAGCTACTGGCCTGTGGTTGCTCATGAGTCGTGACCGCAGGGGCGCACCGCCGTGCGCCCCTACTTCGTCTCCTTGTGCGCTGTGTGCTTGCGACAGAACCGGCAGTACTTGCTCAGCTCCAGTCGCTCCGTGGTCTTCTTCTTGTTCTTGGTCGTGGAGTAATTCCGCCGTTTGCAGTCACCGCACTGGAGCGTGATGATTTCGCGCATCTCAAATCTCTTCCCTACTCGATGATCTCCGTG
>PMCG01000196.1:7811-9298 GCA_003155335.1 Acidobacteriota bacterium | reverse complement strand
GAGCGCCCCCGCGCCGCCATCGACAGCGCGGTTCAGTGGCGCGGCGCGCGCGCGAGAACGGTGAACGCGCGGTGCGCTGTCTCGCCCGCCTCGTCGACGATCGTCAGCACGTGTTTCCCTGGCGCAGGTGCCATGGCCATCTGGTGGATGTCGCGCGTCTCGCCGTAGTAGGCATCATCGAGATGCCAGAAGACGCGGCTCTCGGGATCGCGGTGCGCGGCCTCGAAGACGACGCGCCCAATGCCGCCGCCCATCTCGATGGGCACGTACACCTGCGCGTTCTCCTTGGGGTAGATGAAGGAGAGCGTCACAGCCCCGTCGCTGCCGATCTCCGCGCGGCAGTCTGGCCGCAGTGGCGGCGGCGGCACGTAGTCGGCGTGCTGCCGGCGATAGTACGTCTCCATGGCCGGTGGCAGTACGAACCACGGCGTGGACCTGATGAGCGCGACCGGCTCGCAGTCACCGTGCACCTGCCATTTGCCCGACGCGTCGCGGTGGACGATGCGGCAATAGGGACATGGCGGCGCGGAGAGACAGGCCTCTGTCACCACCTGCGGCCGCGTCTGGCCGCAGTTCGGGCCGGCGCGCATGCCGCTGCGGCTGCACACGTCGGCCACGACGAGGTCTTTCGCTGGCTCCTTGAACCAAGTGTCCGACGGCAGTAGGCCGAAGATCTCGAAGAGCATCGGCGCGGCTGCGGAGTAGCCGGTGAGTCCGGGTCGCCCCTCACCGTCGGCGTTGCCTGCCCAAACACCGACGACGTAGCGCGGCGTCACGCCGACAGCCCAGGCGTCGCGAAAGCCATAGCTGGTCCCGGTTTTCCAGGCCACAGGACGTGACGTGCCGAAGGCGCGCCACGCGGCCTCCTCGCCTGGCCGCTCGACTTCGAGCATCGCCTTCAGCGTGAGGTAGCAGGCGCCGGAGTGCAGCGGGAAGTCGGGCGCCTCGCGTCTGCCAGGGGAGCCGTCGGCCAGAAGGTACGAAGGCGCGTGCAACGGCGGCGGGCGCGTGGCCCCGGGCCGATACGCGGTCACCGTGCGCGCCACGCCGGCGTACGCACCGACGATGTCCCAGAGCGAAGCCTCCGCGCCGCCCAGAATCAGTGCCAGTCCATAATCCTGCGCGGGTCGGGTGAGAGTCGTCAGACCGACGCGCCTGAGCATCGCGCAGAAGCGATCGACTCCGTACGAACGCAGCATGCGCACCGCCGGGATGTTGAGCGAGCGTGCCAGCGCGCGTTCGGCTGGAACAGCGCCGGAGTAGGCGCGGTCGAAGTTCTCGGGGTGAAAGGCGCCGAGATGGGTGGGCACGTCCGGGATGAGCTGGCCAGGCAAGACCTCGCCGGCATCGAGCAGCGAGGCGTACAAGAGCGGCTTGAGGATGCTGCCGGTGCTGCGCGGCGCCGGCACGACGTCGACTTGCTGCCCATGTTCGCCGCCCGGAGCGTCGGAGACGTTGCCCACGTAGGCCAGCGCGCGGCCGGTCTC
>PMCG01000196.1:4848-7719 GCA_003155335.1 Acidobacteriota bacterium | reverse complement strand
CGCGGAGAGAATCGAGGAGACGGTCGCGCTTGGCCTGCAAGACCTGCCGGTTGCGGCCAGGATGCACCAGGCTCGGGGAGTTCGGCAGCACCGCCAGAGTGGCCGTCTCAGCCCACGAGAGGTGCGCCGCGTCGTGGCCGAAGTAGCGCCAGGAGGCTGCGTCGAGGCCGACCGTGTTGCCGCCCATCGGCGCATAGGCCGCCCAAAGCCCAAGGATCTGACGCTTGGACAACCTCATCTCGAGCCGCAGGGCCAAGGCTGCCTCGATCGCCTTTTCGCGCAGAGTGCGCGGCTGGCCCTTGCGCGTGAGGCGCACGACTTGCATCGTGAGCGTGCTGCCACCGCTGACGACGCCTCTGCGCCGCAGGTTCTTGACGGCCGCGCGTACGATCGCCAGAGGATCGACGCCCGGATGGAAGTAGAACCGACGATCCTCAAAGCGCGTTGCGGCCAGGGCGAACTTCTCGGGGATTGCCTGCGCCACGCCGAAGCGCCANNGCGCCGACGAGAATCAGCGGCCGCAGCCAGCGCCGCTGCCAGGTCTGACGTGAGTGGCGTGCCACCGTCTGCGCCGCACGGCGCAGACGGCCGAGGGCGATTCGTGCCGTGGGCGCGACGCGTTGCAGGACGTAGGGGCACGGCATGCCGTGCCCCTACGTCCTCGTCTGCCGTGTCGATTGCGTCTTCATCGTCGTCTCGCGGGTAGGGGCACGGCGCGCCGTGCCCCTACTTGCCAGGGGCGACGACCTGCACCCACTGCCCTTTGACGCGCGCGTTGATGGTCGCGTCGTACATCGGCTCGACCGAGACCATGGGCAGGTAGTACTTGCCCAGGTAACTGGCGTTGGCCAGGATCTCGATCGTCTTGGTCTCTCCGTTCTTCAGGTTGAAGTAGGAGTAGACGCGGTCGTCGCGGATGTCCTGATAGTCCAGGCCTGACGGAGGCCGATGCCGCGCCAGGTCCAGGCGCTCATTGCGAATCTCCCAGCCAGACGGGAAGAGGTGCGAGAGCGCGACCTGTTCGAGGTCGCCGCGCACTCCCAGGTTGGTGACTTTGGCGACGACCTTGAGATCCGTCCCTTGCTCGAGCCGCACGGGGTCGAGCGGCTTTCCGTCCGGCGTCAGGTACGTGATCTCGAGCTTGAGTCCGTTGCTGGCTGGCACCTCCTGGCCGGCCGGCGGCAGTCCTGAGATCACCAGCCGCGGATAGATCACGCCCTCGCCCGTGTTGCGCACGACGACCGCTGGCGCTTTGTCGCCCACGCTCAGCGCACGCTGGACGACCGGGGACGTGAGCGCGACCGAGGTGGCAGTGGCTCCATTGAGCGTGTACGAGAAGGANNCCTGCGTGCTCAGCCAGTCGCTCTTGGTGAGGGCGTTGGAGAGGCTGGTGACCAGCGGCCCGACCTGGTCCGACATGTTGAGCGTGACGAGCGCCTCGAGCACCATTGCCCGATCGCGCAGATCCGAGCCGAACGTCCACCACAGCTCGCGATACGGCTTGATCGTGACAACACCATGTGTGGCTAACGCGCGCGCCGCCTCTGGCTGGCCGGCGAGCTGATAGGCTGCGGCGAGCCGCCACTTCGCTGTCACGGGCAAGCTTGACCGCTCGCGTAGCTGGTTCATCGCAGCCAACTCGGGTGCCGACGCCAGCGCCAGTGTGTAGAGACGATAGGCCTGCGTCAGCTCCGGCTGCCCGGCGCCCACTGCCCAGCCGCGCGCGCGCCGGCGCTGGAAGCCCTTCCACTGATCGAGCAAACCGGCAGGGATCAGATAGCCGGCCTTCTGTGCCTCGACCATGAAGTGGCCGGCGTAGTTCGTGGCCCAGTCGTTCGAGTCGTTGTCGCCAGGCCAATAACCGAAGCCGCCTTCCGAGGTCTGGAACGACTTCAAGCGCTCGAGCGCGGCCTTGATATTGGCCTCGATGCGGCTCTGCTTCTCGGGTGAGAGCTCGAGCAACTGTCCCAGGAAGAGCTGTGGAAACGCCGCTGAGGTCGTCTGCTCGACGCAGCCGTGAGGATACTGCATCAGGTACTCCAGGCGCCGGCCGAGATCGATCGGTGGGATGCGCGAGACCTCGAGCGTGACCTCGTTCGTGCCTGGCAAACCGGGCAACGTGACAGTGGGCTGCCAGGTGTCCTTGGCCTTGAGCGTCGTCCCGATGACGTCGACCGTGCGCACCATGGCCATGCGCACGTCCAGCTCGATCTTCTGCTCGGCATGCTCGTTGCCTGAAACAGCGCGGATCACGGCGCGGCCCACGCCGAGCGTCGGCTTGGTCGTGACGTCGAAGCTGACGAGCTGATCGCCGGTGGTGCTGAACGTGACCTTCTTCGACGCCGGACCGGTCAGCGTCAGCGGCCCCGACGTGGTCACGCTCACTGTGACTTCCTTCACCTGCGGCTCAAGGGCAAACACCGACACTGGCAGCGCGACCTGCTCTTGCGGGCCGAGCACGCGTGGCAGCGTCGCGAGCAGCATCAGCGGCCGGCGCACGAAGACGGACTTGTCAGCCGCGCCGTAAGCGCCGTCGNNAATGGGCCCAGGAAGCGCACCATCGGCGGGAAGCGATTGGCGCGCTTGGAGGTGGCCTTGGCGCCCTCTTCGTCGCCACCGATCGCCAGCATGCGCTCCATCGCAGCGCCATAAGCGCCCAGGACGTGGTCGAACAGATCCCACGTCTTCACGCCCAGGGCCTCGCGGGCGTAGAAGTGGTCCCACGGGTTCGGCGTCTGGAAACGCGTCAGTCCGAGGAGCCCCTCATCCACGACGGCGACCGTGTACGTCATGGCCTTGCCCGAGGCCTCGCGGACCGAGATCGAGGCCGTGCTCTCAGGGACAAAGACAGCCGGGCACTCGAGCACTGGC
>PMCG01000196.1:3486-4779 GCA_003155335.1 Acidobacteriota bacterium | reverse complement strand
GCGCCGGTGGCATCGATCCAGGCAGTGCGCAGCACGCGCGAGCCAGACTCGATGCTGACCAGGGCACGCCCCTTCTTCGGTGTGGGCAGCGTCAGCGTCACCGTCTCGCCGACCTTGTACTCCTGCTGATCAGGCGCAAACGAGAGCACGTTGGCGCCGCCTCCGGCTTCTTTCTGGCCACGGCCCGCCCAGTTCGGCCAGTCGATGTAGATGAGCTTCCCCGTGCGGTGACGGCCCTGGCGATCGGAAGCGGTGATGAGGTAGCGGCCCCAGTCCGGGTACTTGATCTCGAAAGTCCACGAGCCGACGCCGTCGTTCAGCTTCACCACGCCGGATTGCAGCGGGGTGTGCACGCTGGATTCGGCATAGGCGGACAGGTTCTCCTCGCCGTGTTCCCACCACCAGCGCCAGTCGACCTTGTAGAGCTTGAGCTCGACCTCACCGNNGCCGCAGTCCCGTGCGGGTCGACGGCCACGACGTCGAGCACGTGCTTGACGTCGGTCAGGAGCATGCCGCGCATGCGATCGCCCTTGGGAGTGCGGATCCCGACGTATCGCTCGTAGGGCGAATAGGGGATGGAGAAACGATCGACGCTGAATGCGCCGCCCGGCTCGAAGACGCGCGTCGTCAGGTTGGCGGTCAGCTTGCCCGGCGCTTCACCCTTGGCCGCAATGCCTGCCTGGATCTGGGCAGTACCCGTCTCGTCGAGCAGGCCCTCGAAGATCGTCTGCTTCTCGGTCTCGTAGCGCCGCGTGGGGTCGTCGAAGACGTAGTCGGCGTAGCGTGGAAACGAGGTGACTGTCGGCGTCAGCATCAACTCCACGTCGGCCTTGAGCCCCTTGGCTGGCGCGCCGTGCAGCCACATCGACTTGAGCACGCCCGTGACGCCGGAGTCGGCTGTGAGCAGGTCCTTGCCGAAATCGAGGGCGATCTTGAGGCGGTTCGGCATGATCGTCTCGATCTTGAGCGTCTTGTCAAAGCTGGCGCCGCCCACCGTGACNNGACGCCTTGGTGATCGTCTTCACCAACTGGCCGCGGCTGTTGATCAGCTCGAAGCGCGCCGGGTGCTGGCCGTCGAGCCGCTTCGTGGGATCGAGCAGGATGAAGCCCAGGTGCAGGGTGTCGCCGGGCCGCCACACGCCGCGCTCGCCGTAGAGGAAGCCCTTGAGGCCCTTGGGAGCGCGCGCGCCAGCCACGTCGAAGTGGGCCAGCGAGAGCGCGGACCCGTCGTCCATCTTCAGATAGCCGGTCTGGTCGCCGCTGCGCACCACCGCGAGGGCGGCCTTGCCGTCC